>SKLM01000409.1 GCA_007123205.1 Thermoflexales bacterium | reverse complement strand
GGGAGCTCCGATCATCGCGGACACGTCGACGCCGGGGGTGACAGCCTACCTCATCACTGTCCCTCAGGTCAACCTGAACGATCTCCTCCAGCGGGAGGGACTCTTCGCCGTCGGCCATAGCTCGCCCTATCGTGATCTGCAGATCGACCTCCAGCCAGCTGGACTGGTTCTCTACAGTGACGTTCACCTCGGGGTTCGCTGGCATAGGATGGGGTTGCTCCTTCTGCAGCGCGACGGTGTGCCAAGCCTGTCACCCGTCGGCGTCGTGCTGGACGATGAGCTCCATAGCCTCCCTGAGGAAGGAGGCCTGTTGGCCCGTCTGCTCCTGCCCAGCGGGCGTGGTGTGGAGCGAGCCTTGCGTGTCCTGACCATAGTGGGCCCCCTGCCGGCCGAGGCCCGCGCCGAGCTTGTCCGTTTCCACTCCGATCGACTCGAGATCCTGGCTCGGGCGACCTACTCGGTCGCGGCTCTGCCGGACACCGGATGGCAGCGTCTCGAGCCCGGCGTTGAGTGGCGCGAGCTCGAGGTCGCGGCGGATCCAGCCCGGCCTCCAGAGCGGCTGCGGATCGTGCGGCTCGATCCGACCCTGGTCAGGTTCCGTGTGCGCTATGACCCAGATGAACCCAGGAGAGTGTCGGCCTGGGCGGCCGAAGAAGGGGTGCTGCTCGCGGTGAACGGGGGGTACTTCACACCGCGCGACGAGGGAGGGAGGACCATCGGGCTCCTCGTGAGCGACGGGGAGCGTTGGGGTAGACCTCTCGCCAGCTACGCCGGGATGTTCGCCGTCACCGCCGGGGGCGAGGTCAGTGTGCGCTGGTTGGAGCAGTGGCCTTACGTCGCCGACGAGCTGCTGGCTGACGCCCTGCAGTCGTTCCCCGTCCTGGTGAAGCCGGGAGGCGTTATCGGCTTCCTCGCCGGCTCCGGTGAGGGGGCGACGGCGCGCCGAACCGTTGTCGCCCAGGATGCCGAGGGCAACGTTCTGTTCATCGTGGCGCCCCGCGGCTATCTCAGCCTCCACGAACTGGCTGCTATTCTCGCCGGATCCGACATGATGATCGATGTGGCTCTAAACCTCGATGGGGGTGCCTCTACGGGCATGTGGGTGCTGAGCGGGGATGGGCGACTTGAGGTTGACTCCTTTGTACCGGTGCCCTCGGTCATCACTGTCGAGAGCCGGTAACACAGTTGCCCCGGGCCGTACGCTGATCCGGGAAGACAGCCCGCAGGGCGCGTCACTCGAGCACTACAGCTGCACTCATCATCGACAGCAGTCCATGGGGCCCGGCTTGCCCGCGCGAGCTGCGCATTACCCAGAAAGGAAGAAACCGCCCAATCCCAGCAACGCTGGGCCCTATTCCCGAGTTACCCATGGCGCCCAGCTTGGCGAGCCAGGCCGTGCACCACTCGAAATGGATGAAGCAGTCGATGAAGATGCTGCTCGTCGTTAGCCACGCAGCAGGGCGGACTCCGTCAAGCGGCCGCGTTCCGGTGGGTTGCCCTTGCCGAGGGCGTAGCCCAACCTGCAAAGCCGAGCCGCGTGCCCAGCTCACGCCAGTGAGCCCTGAGCCGTGCATCCGACCTGCCGGCCGGTCCCGCTCCCCTGCTGTCGCTCGAGCTGACGAGCTCCTTGGCAGCATCAGCGACGAGGAATATCGCCACTGAAGTGTTCACTAGACAGCGGCCGACACACCGATTCGGAAAACAAGGAGTATACCTGATGCTGATCACCAATGTCCAAGTCGTGCCCATCGAACTGGCGTTGCGCTTTCCCTATCGGACCGCCTATCATACCGATCCCATCGAGACGGTCACGGTCGTCTTTGTGCGCATCGAGACGCGACAGGGTCGTGAGGCGTGGGGTTGTGCTGCCTTCGATCCCGCAATCACCGGTGAGACTCTGGAAGCCGTTATCCGGGGTTGTCACGCGTGTGCCGAGCGGGCGCGGGACCTCAGCCCCTTGAACATCGAGTACGCACTGGACGAGCTGGCTGGATTGACTCAGGGCGTGCCTTCAGCGCTGTGCGCCTTCGACCTCGCCTTCCACGATCTCCTGAGCCTGGCCGCTGACTTGCCCCTCTACCGGCTCCTGGGCGGGTATCGCGATCGGATACAGACCTCCATCACCATCAACCTGGCACCGCCTGGTGAGTCCGTACAGATGGCGCGTCAGCGCGCTCGAGAGGGCTTCCGCATTCTGAAGGTCAAAGGCGGGCTCAGTCCAGAGGAGGATGTGCGCCGCATCCGCGCCATCCATCGAGCCCTGCCCCACCTGACCCTCCGCTTGGACGCTGACCAGGGCTATGGGGTTGAGCAGGCCCTCAATGTGGCGCGGGCGCTCGAGGGGAAGCTGGAGATGCTTGAACAGCCTACTCCCGCAGACGACCTCGACGCCCTTCAGCAAGTCACGAGGCAGAGCCCGGTGCCCATTCTGGCTGACGAGAGCGTGATCCGGCCCCAGTCGGCCCTGGAGGTGGCCAAGCGCCGTGCTGCCAGTGGCATCAGTGTGAAACTAACCGCGTGTGGTGGTCTTCGCTGTGCCCGCGAGATCAACACCATTGCCCGGATCGCCCAGATGCACACCATGGTGAGCTGCGTCAACGAGCCAGCCCTTTTGACCGCTGCCGGGTTATCCCTTGCCCTCAGCAGCCCAAACATCGTGTACGGCGACCTCGACGGGCATCTCGATCTGGCTGAGGATCCCACGAAACCAAGCTTCCGGCTGGAGGATGGCTGGCTCATCGCCAGCGACGTGCCGGGAATCGGCTGCACGGTCGACTTGTAACGCGAATATGTGCCCCCGGCTGGGCTGGGGTTCGACGACGCCCGATGGGGGCGAACGCTCGGACGCGTCCTGCTGCAGGCTCCGACACCATACCAGTCGTCAGCTGCTGCCCGCAGGGCGCTGCTGACGATCAAGACGCGATGCCAGCACCCTGGACTCCCGCCGAGCATGCCGCGCCCCGAGCCTCGGCGGGAGCACTAAGTCGAAGCTCTCTGTCTCAACTCCGCCAGCAACTCCGGGATACGGTCGAAATCCTCCCTGACCACGCTCTGCAGCGATCGCCGATAGAGTGCGGCCGCCGGGTGATAGAGAGGCAGGGTGGCCATCCCGTCTCCGTACCGGGGCTGGCCGTGAATCTCGGAGATGCGCCCCCTCGACACAAATAACTCCATCGCAGACCGCCCCAAAGTCACCACCAGCAGCGGGCGAATCACCGCCAGTTGCCGGTTCAGATACCCCCTACATGCTCTGACTTCGTCTACATGGGGCGCCCGGTTCCCTGGCGGTCGGCACTTGATCACATTCGTGATGAAGACCACGTCGCGGTGCAAGCCAATCCCCTGGAGAAGTTCGTCCAGAAGCTGTCCTGACCTTCCGACAAACGGCAGGCCCGCCTCATCCTCCTGGGCGCCGGGGCCCTCGCCGATGAACAGAATGTCCGCCTCCGCAGGTCCAGCCCCGGGCACGACATTCAGCCGCCCCTTGTGCAGCTCACAGCGTCGACACGCTTCGATCTCAGCAGCTATGGCTTGGAGCTCCGCTGAGCTTCCCGTTGGAGTCGTCACGGCTGGCTCGCCGGACAGCGGGTGGTGCAGGGCGTCAGAACGTGCCCGATCTGACCTGCTAGGGGCGCCACGCAGTCAATCGTCCGGCAGTCAGAAGGCACCGAGCTGACACTGTCCGATGCGGATCTCCAGCTCCTCCGCGGCGTTGGCCAGCTCCAGCCTCGGGATATCGAAGCGGTTGGCCAGCGCCCACGCTACAGCGCAGGGCAGGCGTCCTACCACCAATCCCTCCTGAATCGCCGTCTCCAGCTCCGAAGAGACGGACTCCGCCGGGCGTACGATGCTTTCCTCCCCGTCGTAGCCAAACAGCCCGAGCTGACACCGATGCAGCCGGACCCCCAGCTCGTCCGCCGCCTCGCCGACCATTTGGGGGTTCACCGCCAGCTCCTCAGCCACCCGAAAGGCAGCATTGCAGCTCAGTTTGCCGTCTCGCGCTTGCTCCTGCACCGCGTCCCTGATCCTCTTGGCGACCATCTGCCCTTCCTTTCCCTATGAGTGGCCTGTGGTGACGCTACGTCACCTTCTCACCCGCTCTCGCCCACGATCCGGTCATAGAGCGTTGCCAGTTCTTCTTCCGAGTAGAAATACACCACCAGTCGACCCCCTTCCCCTTGGCGCTTCAGGCTCACCTTGGTGCTCAAAGCCTCTCGGAATCGGCTCTCGAGTTCCCGTGTCTCGGGCGACGTCTGGTGGCTCACCTTCCGCTTCGCTTCACGCCCCAGCAATCGGCGCACCAGTTTCTCGGTCTGGCGCACATTCAGTCCGCGCCTCAGGACGGTCTGGAGAGCTCCCTCCTGAGCAGCTGCCGTCTCCAGTCCCAGCAGCGCTCGGGCGTGCCCCTCGCTTATCCTCTCATCCAGCAGGGCCTGCTGAACCGGCCGGGCCGCGCTCAACAACCTGAGGGTATTGGACACGGCTGTTCGGCTCTTGCCCACTCGCTGGGCCACCTCTTTCTGCGTTAGCCCAAACTCGTCCACCAGCTGGTAGAAGGCCATTGCCTCCTCCAGGGGATTCA
Organism: Thermoflexales bacterium; assembly: GCA_007123205.1. Lineage (GTDB taxonomy): Bacteria > Chloroflexota > Anaerolineae > B4-G1 > B4-G1 > SKLM01. Next base: position 5,992 of record SKLM01000409.1, on the reverse strand, counting down.
GGTCGGATCGCTGGAGGTTCTCGACCAACGCCAATTCCAGCATCTGGCTGGGGGCCACGTCCTTCACCAGGATGGGTACCCTGCTCAGACCGGCTACGCGGGCGGCCCGCCACCGGCGTTCACCGGCAATCAGCTGGTAGCCGTCGACGGTCTCAGTGACCACGAGTGGTTGGATGACACCGTGCTCCTCGATCGAGGCCGCAAGCTCCACCAGATCTTGATCTCGGATGCTCGCCCGCGGTTGGTGGGGATTCGGTGATATGGCGGCCAGCGGCACCGCAAACACACCTTGTTCCCCTTCCATCCCGTCCTCTCGGGCGGTCGGGATGAGTGATTCGAGGCCCTTCCCCAGCCCTGTCCTGTGTGGTGACATAGATTGCCTCCCCATCTAGCCTATCGCGGCTGCCGGCGGTACGCGTCTGTCCCCTCCCAGGAGTTCCTCCGCCAGGGCTGCATAGGCCTTCGCTCCAGCCGAATGGGGGGCATGGACGCTTATCGGAACGCCAAAGCTAGGCGCCTCACTCAAGCGCACGCTGCGCGGGATGATCGCCTCGAAAACCCGTGGGTGGAAGTGCCGCCGCACCTGCTCGACCACCTGACGCGAGAGGTTGGTGCGCGCGTCGTACATCGTCATCACCAAGCCCCGCAGGGTGAGATCCGGATTGAGGGCCATGCGCACCAGCTTGATCGCCCGCGATAGTTGCGAGAGCCCCTCCAATGCCAGGTACTCACACTGCACCGGGATGATAACGCCCTGCGCCGCCGTCAGGCCGCTGACGGTAAGGACCCCGAGACTGGGCGGGCAGTCGATCAGCACGTAGTCGTAGATTCGGTCTAGCTCGTCCATCGCCTGCCGCAATCGATACTCCCGCTGGAGCATGCCGACCAACTCCACTGTCGCGCCTGCCAGATCCGGTGACGACGGCGCCAGCTCCAGTCCCGTCTCATCCACAGACTGTACCACCCGAGTGAGGGAGGCTTCGTTCACCAATACGTCGTATGTGGAGGGGGAGACAAACTGCTTGTCCACGCCCAACGATGACGTCGCGTTGGCCTGGGGATCGATGTCCACCAGCAGAACACGCTGACCTCGCTCCACCAGGTAGGCCCCCAGGTTCACCGCCGTCGTGGTCTTGCCCACTCCTCCCTTCTGGTTAGCCAGCGCGTAGATGATGGCCATCGCTCAGCCTGTCCTCCAACATGGCCTGCCGACAGCGAGCGACGTCCTCTGCGTCCGGCACCCCCGAGAGCCCGCGGCGAGTGACCGACTGGGCGGCAAGACAGTTGGCGAAGCAGGCAGCGGCCCACGGCTCGCGTCCCCGCCGAAGGGCACAGAAGAACGCGGCCGCAAAAACGTCGCCAGCTCCCGTCGGATCCAGCTCGGTCACGGCTGGCGGAGCAAACTCGCGTATCTCCCCGCCGGCGTAGATCGTGCAGCCGCCTGGGCCCCTGGTCACGGCCAGAACCGGGATCTGGGCGGCATACTCCAGGGCCAGGCGCTTGCGTCGCCCGATGTCTTCTTCACTCAGTACCATCGCGTCGGCCCGGGCCAGCACCACCCCCGCTTCCTGCCACTCCGAGCGGTATACTTTTCCTCCTGCATCCCACTGCCTAATCCAGCCCTGCGGCGTCACCCCCACGAAGGCCTCCTCGAATGCGTCAGTTAAGGCTACGTCGCACTCCTGTGCCACAGGCCCTATGTGGGCGATGGCTGTGCGCCAATCGTGGGGCACCATGGCCGGCACCAGCGGCTCAGCGGTACCGTGAATCACCTGTCGCCTGCGGCGACCAACATATCTGTTCTCGAAAGTCGTTGTCCTGGGGGCCGGGTGGTTGGTAACCAGCACGCCCCTCAGCAACTCGTCGATGTCCAGCTCGGGGCCGGTGCTCGTGATGACCCCCGCTCGGCATCCGAGTGCCTCTGCTGTGCGCGCTGCATAAGCTGCCGTCCCGCCGACCCCGAACTCATCGTTCAGTAGGTCACGCGTGACGTGTCCGACCACCACGTAGTCGAGCTCAACCATCCGCGTCGGTGTCACGGCTGTTAGCCAAAAGGCAGCGGTGTCAGGCAGTCCGCCCTGTGGGCAGCGCCTGCCTGGTCAGAACCTGACCCTGAACTCCAGGCGCAGGCAGCGCTATTCGATTCAGGCCGGCTGATCCCTCCGCTGATCTACGTGTCTCCCGCCGAGATGGGTTCCCTCGTGCGGTCAGAAGGTCAGATCACTCTTCTTCCGGAAGGATCGTGACCCGGCGGCGGTCTCCCTCGTAGATGCTTTCCGTTGTCACCCGTGGATCGTCGCAAAGAGCCACGTGAACGACCCGCCGTTCGTGAGGCGGCATGGGCTGTAGGATCACGGCGCAGTCTGTGTCCGCCGCTTGGTCCGCCATACGGTGCGCCAGGTCGCGCAGTCGGTCGGCTCGTTGGGCCTTGTAGCCCTGAACGTCTACCACCACGTGAACCCAGCAGTGCATGCTTCTCCCAACCAGCAGCCGGGCGATGTACTGGAAGGCACTCAGGACCTCACCATCACTCCCGATCAGGATGTCGGTGCCGGGTCCCTTAACGTCGATCACCAGGGGGGGCTCTTGATCCTCGTTGGGGCCGGGCTCTGCGCGCTCTACCTCCACGCGTGCACCTGTCAGGTGCATCGCTCTCAGCAGGCCTTCCATAACCTCCCGGGCCACCTGGATCTTCTCTCCCTCCGTCGGTTCCACCTCGTCACCATCCGGCTCTCGACGTGCTTCCCGCACGGCTTCCTTCTCTACCGGTTCTTCCCGTCGCGACGGCGGGGATACAGAGGGGGCTGGTGAGGGGGCAATCCTCTCTCGTTCTGTCTCTTCGGTCACTGACAGGCGCACACGCGCCGCTCGAGCTCCCAATCCAAACATGCCTTGTCTTCCCTCGTCCAGCACCTCAATCTCTACTGCCTCTCGCGGAAGGTCTAGGCGTGCCAGACCCGCAGCCACTGCCGCATCAACGTCCTTGCCTGCGCTAACAATCACTCTCTTGTCATGTGACATCCACCATACTCCTCAGAAAAATGTGCATTCAGGGTAGCTACTTCTTCGGGCGCTTTCTGGGCCTGCGAACAGGCTCGTCGCTCTCCTGCTCTCCGTCCTTCCGGATGAAGTAGAATTGCGCGATACCGAAGAGGTTCGAGATGATGAAGTAGATCGACAGGCCGATGGCAAACTGCAGGGAGATGAACCCGAACATCAAGGGCATCATAATCTGCATCTGCTGACTCATCATCTCTGTCTGCGATTGGCCATCCTTGGCGGCAGACGGGGTCAACAGCTTCTGCTGGAGCCAAGACGTGACGAAGACCAGGAGCGGCACCGAGTATGTCCACCATTGCCCGATGCTGGGGGGCTGACCCAGGTCCATGCCAAGGAATACGTTCTGGAGTGGCACGAGACCAGTCAGGCTCGGCAGCCACTCATCGATGAAGATGTGACGCGAGAACTGGAAGAGCTCCACAGGAGTCGAGGGGATCACGAATATGATGGCGCGGTACAGGGCGATCATGATCGGGAATTGAATCACCAACGGTAGGCAGCCGCCCATGGGGTTGACCCCCGCCTCCCGCCAGAGCTTCATCTGCTCCTGGGCTAGCTTCTCCTGGTTGTCGCCGTACTTCTCCCGCAGCTTCGCGATCTGGGGTTGCAGTTCCTGCATCTTCTGTGCCGATCGTTGTTGGCCGAGGGTCAGAGGCAGAATCAGCATCCGGATGATGATCGTTAGTGCAGTGATCGCGGCGATCGTGTTATGCCCCAGATAGCGGTACAGGAGCAACAAGAAGTTAGCCAACGGATATGTGAGGAAATCTAGCATGTAGTCTCTATCCTACTCTTCCAGTCCTGCCGGTGGGAAGGCCCACGCATCAGCTCCGTCCCCAATCTGCAGGGCCCGGATGCGGTGGGTCCCCAGTATGAGCGTCTGGTAGACCAGCGATTCGCTCACGACCGGCTCCGAAAGGCCGCGCCCGTCTGCAGTCCTTCGCCAATTCGTTGAACCGTCGGCAGGGTCCAGCGCGTACAACGTGCCTGTTTCTGTGCTCACGAAGAGCTGCCCGCTCTCCTCATCGAAAACTGGACCGGCACGGACGGGCACTGGCTCGTTCTGATCCGTCACGAGAGATCTTCGCCACCGCACCTCGCCGTTCGCTGCATCAAGAGCATACACCCTACCCTCTACATCAACGGCGAAGACGGTGTCGTTGTGCGCTGCAGGCCCTCCCCAGAACCAGTCCTGCCCCTCGAATCGCCACTGTTCGCTCCCCGTCTCACTGTCGATCGCGTAGAAGGTGTTGTCGAATCCACCGATGTAGAGCGTGCCATCCATCAAGATGGGAGTGCCCCCGAAGGCCCCCCCCGCACTGAACTCCCAGACGACCCGCCCGGTGTGCACCTCGAGGGCGTAGAGATTCCGGTCCATGGCTCCGACGTAAACAACGTCCCCCACCACGAGAGGCGTAGCCCAGACGCGATGCCCCGTCTCAAAGGTCCACTGCAGGGTACCACTCTCCGCGTCTAACGCGTAGACGTTGCCGTCGCCATTGCCGATGACGAACACCCCGTTGCCCAGCGCGCCTCCTTCCACGTACATCCCCCTGGCGCCGTCGAAACTCCATTGAGCTGCCCCGGTCTCCGCGTCCAGTCCCCAGACGATGCTCTCGCGCTGACCCAGGAAACCCCCGGTGGTAACCTCTGAGGCTACAAGCACGAGCCCCCCCTCGGTCACTGCCGGTGTAGCATAGAAGAGGCCTCGGTCGACCTCCTCTGGATCCGCGGGGAATGTCCAGATCGTCGCCCCGCTGGCTGGCTCCATGGCCCGGGCCTGCTGAAGGTCCGCCGCATAGAGCCTTTCCCCCACGATGGCCATGCCCGTCCAGCTCGCCGCTCTATCGCCGGGTGTGCAACCGCTCGCGGTCAACAGAACCGCCGCGAGCACCGCCAGCCCCGTGAGCCAGCGCTGTGTCCAAACTCGGTTCAATATGTCATCCTCCAGGTTCAACGTCATTCAGCCCGGGGCGGACCAGCGGATGGGTATGAGGTGAAGAACTCGATCCCGCATCCGGCCTGACCGTTGGGCCCGGTACCGGGTCGTAGCCGCCCGGGTTCAGTGGGTGACAGCGAGCCACTCGTTTCATGGCCAGCCAGCCACCCTGCCGCCACCCATAGTATTGGATGGCCTCGTAGCCGTATCGGGAGCAGGACGGGTAGAATCGACACGTGGGCGGCAGCACACGCGATAGCGTGTGCTGGTAGAGGCGGATGAGCCCCAGCAAAAAGTGCTTCATAGCTTCTCTTCTCGGGTCAAAACGCAACCCCCGCCGGGTCCAGGGCGAGAACGTAGGCTTGCTCTGGCAGAGATGTCGGGTATTGCGCTCAGTTCCTCTCTCGGCGCCGCGATCGAGCTCCCTACAATCCAGCGTGCTTCAGAAGCTTGGCCAGTGCCTCTTCAACGTCCGCTTCCCTCGCGGTAACGAGCTTCGGCCTGGCGATCAACATGACGTCCAAGCCCGCTGTCTCAAACTCTGGGTAGAGATGGCGTGCCGCCTCCCGCAACAGACGTTTGGCGCGGTTCCGCTGTACGGCGTTCCCCACACTCCGACTCGCCGTGACCCCTACACGGCTGTAGCCAAGCTCATTAGGGCGAACAATCAGAACAAGAAGGGGGTGCCTCCATGAGCTCCCCTTGTCGTAGACCCTCTGCACATCACGACTCTGGCGGAGTCGGGCTCGACGTTCCATCATCCGGTGCTTCTAGCGGCGTCCATCCCCCAATCGTTCAAGAGGATCCCCAACCCTACCGCTACCCTTCCTTCCAATTCCGCTTCTTTGCCTCTGGTTTGCCGACAGCCAACTGCTGGCGCCCCTTGTCTCGACGGCGTTTCAGGATCCTTCGGCCCGCCTTGCTTGACCGACGCGCCAGGTACCCGTGGGTCCGCTTCCTCTTCCGCTTCTTCGGCTGATACGTGCGCTTCGG
>SKLM01000232.1 GCA_007123205.1 Thermoflexales bacterium | reverse complement strand
TGCTGTGGCACCTGCCAGCTGCAAACCCCGACCGCCTGGGCTCGCTCAAGGCGATGAGCTGCTTAGTACGAGCGCCTGGAGAAGTGCAGCGGCTGACGAAGCGCAGCGGCTGGAGAAGCGCAGCGGCTGGAGCGACGAAGCATACCACACACAGGCCAGAGACAATCCACACGTCGGCGCTCCTCGGCCGTCCAGGAAGCTCTGATTGTCGACGCGCGGTCGTGGTACTAGGCGGCCTTCAGAATCCTCCCCACGAGATGGCTACCAAGAATCGCCAGTCCGTCGGTAGACATGTAGTGGGGCGCCGTGTCCTCGAACAGCACGCGAGCCTGCGACGGGAACTCCTCGTCCCCACACCAGTAGACGAGGGCGATCCGAATGCGGGGAAGAATCTGGAACGCAAAGCCGGCGTCGCCGATATCCGTCACAGGGCTGCCGCCGAGGCTCTCGGCGGCACGGCCGAATGCGTCGAGGCCTCCCTCAAGCTCCCGTACCAGGCGAATCCCCGTGTACCCGCGGAACGCCTGGACGTAGAACATCCCCTGGGGTAGCTCTCTGAAACCGATCCAGCGACCGGACGGGGTCGCGCCATTGGCGGTGACCAGGTAGGTCAGGATCAAGCTCTGCACGAAAGACGAGGGGGCATCCCCGTCCTCCGCCCTTCTCACCGAAAAATCTTCGGAGGAGATGATGTACTCCTGCCAGAAGAACTCCAGCCGGTAGTCTCCATCGGCGCCCTGTCGGCACCCGCTGTACATCACCAGTTTGCCGGCTGCCCGCTCCTGTAGCTTCTCCTGAGCTTCTTCGACGACCGGTGCCAGGCGGTCGATCCACTCCTTCAGTTGGGGTGTCGGACTGCCATCTCGGAGCATCTGATCAGTATCCCTTGGCATTCGCCTCTGCGGTCCTGACCAGCTCTACGAACTCCTCCCACTCTTCCTGAAACAGATGGAGCGTCGCGATGCCAAACTCCAGGTGGTAGGTCGCCTCGCCGTCGGGTTCATCGGCCTGCCAGATCTCGTAGTTCGTCGTTTCCGCCAATGTCTGGACAGTTGGTTCTTCCACGATCTCTCCTTTTCAGTGTGTGGTCGGTCTGCCCGACAACGGCCGTCCCTTCGCCGTCCGTTGTGGCTGCTGCTCAGACCGCATAGGGCTGGGGACCTGCGCCCGATTCGCGCAGACGGGGAGTAGCAACGGTCTCATATACCCGGAGCTTCCGATCCCAGCTCTCCCAGTAGCCGGCCCGTTCGACTGCGTCCATCAGCTCGGGCTCTTCGACGGCCCGGAAACGAACTTTTTCACAGCCTCGCCGCGCGGCCAGTTCCCGCAGGCCGACAAGCACGACCTCCAGCGCCTCTCCGGGGCCGTCCACGTAGCTGACGTCCAGGGCGTCTTCCTTATCCGTGTCACACAGCAGTGCCATTGCCACCAGTCCATCATTCTTGTCGATGCCCCAGCCGCTACCTCGCACGAGATGAGCTCCCAGCTTCTCGCGCGTCAGAGTCTCCCAGGACCAGAAGGTCTCATACAGGGAGTTTGCTGCCGAACAGCGTGGTGAGCCCTGCATCAACTCCCAGGCCTGGTCCAGGTCATCGTTGGTCAGAGGGCGCAGCGGTATGGCCACCTTGCCCCGGGCAGGCTCTGCCTCATAGAGACGGTAAGTCGCCACGTGTCGAAAGCCATCGCGCGCCGCTAGGTGATGAACGGGTCGATTCTGCGAATGGGTTGCGAAGCGCAAGGCCCCACCTCCCATCCGGCGGAACGCATCGATCAGGTGGGCCTGTAGCCTGGATGCGATTCCCTGACCTTGATGCGTGGGGTTCACGCGCAGCCCCTCCAGCCACGACTCGTCGTCAGCAAGATGCGTTCGCTTCGCCACTCCGACCACGTGACCCTCGATTTCCGCCACGATGAGCTCCCCGCCCGGGTCGCTCAGCCAGTCGTTCCAAAGCTTCGGGATGTAGTCGGATCCGTCTCCGTAGACGCCGTCACAGATAGCAGCGACGTCAGCTCTGTCTGCTGCCTGTGCTGCCCGAATCCGGATCTTCTGCATACTCTTTTCTGGTCTCCTTCAGCTTGTCTCGAAGGTGCTCCAGCGCTGCCTCCCCAGCTTCCACGATCTTCGTCACGTCCGGTGGCTCAATCTCCTTCGGCTCCCCGGCGAGCGGCTCCGCGAACGGGTCCTGATCGTACATTCGGGCCAGGATGTAGCGTCCCAGGACCCGGAAGGTGGCCAGCGTCGGCGCAGCTAACAGAATCCCGAGGATGCCGGCCAGGTACCCGCCGGCCAGGACGGCGATAAGCACCGCCAGGGGATGCAGGTCCAGCGTGCTCCCCAGAATACGTGGGATCAGGACGTTATTCTCGACGAACTGGATCAACGCGTATGCTCCGGCGACCACGACGGCGAACCAGAAATTGCCCAGAGGTATGAAGGCGGACCCCTGAATCAGCGCCAGCAAGACTCCAGGTATGGCGGCGATGAAGGGGCCGAACCTGGGAATCAGCTCCAGGACACCGGCGAAGAGGCCCAGAGCCCAGGGATAGGGGAGGCCGAGGGCGGTGGTCATCACGCCAACGGCAGTGCCCACCACCAAGCCAAGCAGGAGCTCCCCACGGAGGAAAGCGTTCCATACACCGGCCAACTCCTTCAGCAGCCGAGAGCTGTCCTCGCGATATCCAGGTGGCGCCAGGCCGACCAGCTCGCGCGTGATGCGGCGGGAGTCCCTCACCGTGTAGAAGGCGATGATAAGGATGAAGACCAGCCAGAACAGGCCCTGGGCGATGCCGACCAGGACGTCCAGCGCCCCCTGGGCCAGTGCCTCGACGACGCCCCGCAGGGCTGCGCTCAGCTCTTGAACCACGAAGGTCAGATCGAACTCGAAACCCAGAATCGCGATCTCGCGCGCGAGGAAGGCCGTGAAGTCGTCGATCAGGCGTCGGAGGTCGACCTGGATCGATAGGATCGCGCGCCGACCCGTCGGAACCGCGGCGGCTGGCGCGGCGAGGATCCCCAACAGGGCCAGGACCAGGACAAGGAATACCAGGATGGTCGCCAGGTTGCGATGTAACCCGACACGCTCCTCGAGCAGGTCAACCACGGGGTTGAGGATGAAGGCGACAAGGAACGCCAGCATCAGCGGGCGCAGAAGGGTGCTGAACGTGTATATCACCAAGGCCAGTAGAACGAAGCTGGTGACGGCAACGATACGCTTGGTCGCCGTGCTCCAGCGGCGCCTGCCTGCCTGTGGGGTTAGCGCTCCCTCTCCTTGGTCCGAATCCGGTATCCTCTCAGACAATTCGACCTCGACTTCGCTATGGTCTGCGCCGATCTCCACTATTATAGCACTCCTCGGACCAAATATCCAACCGAGTGAGCTCATCCCCACTGTGCTGATCGGTGGAGACGGGAGGCCGCACCCATCCCCTCGGCGACCACGGTTGTACCGACCGCGAGCCTGGGATATAATCGGGGTTGGCACGTCGCCTCGAAGCCCATTGGTTGACGGCGCTCTCTTAGCCCGCGGTGTGTGGCGTCAGCGGTGAGGTCGGCCGACGCAGCAGGCCTTGGAGTCCGCTGGAGACAGCTTGGGAGGGGCCTGGGACAGGATTCGCGGCCGGGGCACTGGTGCTCAGCTCTGGCCTGGCGCGTGTCGCTGTTCGTGGCGGGAGTGGTTGACCTGCCACCCGCTCGCACTCGGGCAGGCGCGGTCATCGCGGTGACAGGATGGCCTGCTCCGCTGGCCCGGGCGCTACAGCTATGGAAGCGCAGGAAGGGAAGCCGTGAAGAGGAGGATGCTAAGTGGACTACCGTGATCTGGGCGACACCGGAGTTGAAGTCTCACAGCTTTGTATGGGCACGATGTCATTCGGCGGCGCAGCCGACGAGGAGACCGCAGCAGCCATGTTCCGTCGGTGCCGGGAGGCGGGAATCAACTTCTTCGATTGCGCGAACGTCTACGAGGGTGGACGCTCCGAGGAGATTCTGGGCCGTCTTATCGCCGACTGTCGCGATGAGGTGATTGTCACCAGCAAGGGCTATTTCGCTATGGGCGATGACCAGAACGCGGGCGGGGCGTCACGACGCCACATCCTGGCCGCGGTCGACGGCAGCCTGCGGCGCCTGAATACTGACTATATCGACATCTACTTCATCCACCACTACGACTGTCGCACCGCCATAGAGGATACGCTCCGAGCCCTGGACGACCTGATTGCCCAAGGGAAGATCCTGTATCCGGCCGCGAGTAACTTCGCTGCCTGGCAGATCTCTAAGGCCCTGGGACTCTCTGCCCGTGAGGGATGGGCGCCGTTCAAGTGTATCCAGCCGATGTACAACCTGGTCAAGCGTCAGGCCGAGGTTGAGATCCTGCCGGTCGCCCAGGCCGAGAACCTGGCGGTCATCACCTACAGCCCTCTTGGCGGCGGCTTGCTGACGGGGAAGTATGGCGTGTCACGTCGCCCCCCGTCCGGGCGCCTCGTCGATAACGAGATGTACCGGGCCCGGTATGGTGGGGACTGGGTGTATCAGGTGGCCGATCGCTTCGTTGGGTTCGCCCGCGAGCGAGGCTTCGATCCGGTGGCTCTGGCCGTCGCGTGGGCAGGGAGCCATCCTGCAGTTACCGCGCCGATCATCGGTGCCCGCAACGTGGAGCAACTCGAGCACTCCCTGAGTGCAGTGGACATCAACATGACGGCGGCGCTGCGGGCCGAGATATCGGCGCTGTCTCCTGCGCCTCCGCCCGCGACGGATCGGAGCGAGGCCATGGGGTCGGGGACGTACGGTCTACGGTGAGCCGAGCTGCTGGAGGAGAAGCCGGTCGGGTCGGACGGTCGACCGCAGAAGTAGGTCCGCCTCTGCCGTCCAGTTGAGAATCAGAGACCATTATGGCAACGATAACCGTCGAACTCACAACCATGGCCCACGGCGGCGACGCTCTCGGACGCCACCAGGGAAAGGTCATCTTCGTTCCCTATGCCATCCCTGGGGAGATGGTACGGGCCGAGATCACCGATGACAGGGAACACTACGCCTTCGCCCGCCTCGTGGAGGTTCTCGAACCATCCGTTCACCGTGTCACCCCTCCCTGTCCTTACTTCGGTCAAGGCCAGTGCGGTGGCTGCCAATGGCAGCACATCGAGTACGAGGCCCAACTGGGGTTCAAGGCCGCCGTCCTGACCGACCAGTTGGAGCGTATCGGCGATGCCGATGCCCCCACCGTACAGCCAACGGTAGCCGATGAGACTGGCTGGGCCTACCGGAATCACGCCCAGTTCCGGCCGGCTGCTGGGGAGGGGCTCGGGTTCCAGAGGGCCTCCAGGGTCGAGGGGGGCGGGGATATCGTTGCGGTTGACTACTGCCTCGTCCTCCACCCGTTGTTGTCCGACCTCTATGGCGTGATCGATCTTGACGTCGAGGACCTGGTCCGCCTGGTGCTGCGAGCGGGCACCGCCACCGAGGACCTCTTGATCGGCTTCGAGATGAAGGAGGACAAGGCCCCGGCCCTCGAGTCCGATGAGGCCGTCTCCTGTGTCTTGCTGCTCCGTGAGGGTGGGTACGCCAACCTCATCGGCAACAACTACATCACAGAGGTGGTCGCCGGGCATAACTATCGGATCTCGGCCCCCTCTTTCTTCCAGGTCAACACACCCCAGGCGGCCCAGCTTGTGCGGGTTGCCTTGCGATACCTCAATCTGGAGGGCGGCGAGACGGTGCTCGATGCCTTCTGTGGCGTGGGCCTGTTCACCACACACGTGGCGGAGCATGCGGGCCTGGTGATCGGCGTCGAGTCCGCACCAGCGGCGATCGATGATCTACTGGTGAACACCGAGGATCGAGACAACATCGAAATTGTCGAGGGAGCGGTGGAAGACGTGTTGCCCGAGATCTCGGCGGACGTGGACGCTGTCCTATTGGACCCTCCCAGAGGGGGCGTGGATCGGTTGGCCCTCGATGCCCTCGCCACGTTGGGCCCTGAGCGGGTAGTGTATGTCTCGTGTGATCCGGCCACATTAGCCCGCGATGCCAAGCGGCTGCGGCGCGGCGGATATCGGTTGGCCGAGACGCAGCCCGTGGATGTGTTCCCGCAGACATATCACGTGGAAAGCGTCTCCTTGTTCGTCAGGAGCTGAGACGGGTTCGTGGCCCCCGGCCGCACGGGGGTCACCTGTGGAAGAGATTGGGGCGGGATGGATCCGATGGATACCTGGCGCGCGGGCGGGCCATCTCCTCCAATCCTCTCAGTCGTAACGTACGTTTCGCCTCTTGGTCTACCGCCAGGAGAACGTATACGGTGCGGCGTCCGACGTGGTCGTCCTGCGTGGCGACCGCATAGGCGCGCTCTCAGCGCGATCGGGGGACGCCGAGAGGTCTCGCCGGCGCGGTAGCTGCTGTCTCCGCGACTTCCGGGTGGGACGGCTTCAGGATAGAATCGGTCCCTTGCCCGTTCCATACGGCTCAACCTGAGGAGCGTCGCAGGCATGGTATCAGCTGAATCTGATGGGTCCGTCACGACGGTCGAAGACCGTTGGCACCTGTCCCAGGTCACGGCATCCATGAGCGTCTACGAGCGCGCGCTGCTGGACGTCATGTTCGACCGAGTGCCGATCGGAATCGCCGTCTTTGACCAGGAGCGGTGCCTGCGCCGCTGCAACGCCACCTGGGCTGACTTCATCGACCGTCACACCCCCACGCCGATCAGCCCGGTGGTGGAGGGACAGGGGCTGTACGCTCTCGTTCCTGATGCCGAGTCTCGTCTTGGCCCCGTCATCGAGCGGGTTTTGACCGGCGAGGTGGTGCAGCTCGACGGGTGTCACGCCGAGAAGGGTGGGGAGCTCTCGTATTGGGACGAAGTGCTTGTTCCCTTGCTGCGCGACCAGGAGATCGTGGGATTCGTCGACATCACGATCGACGCCACCGAACGAGAGCGGGCTTGCCGCCTGTTGGAACAGCGAGATGCGGAGAGAGGCCTTGAGCTGCGACGTCGCCGTGAGGTTGCCGAGGCACTGCGGGATATCCTGACTGTCCTCAACTCGGACCTACCCCACGGTAAGATCATGGAGTACGTTGTGGCGAAGGCGAGCCAGCTTCTGGGCTCAGGTGGTGGCGTCATCTACCATCTGGATCCGGAGAGCGAATCGGTCAGTATCGAGGCAAGCTATGCACTGCCCCGGTCAATCAGGGCGCTGGAACCGTTCCCCCTCCGGCGCGACCGTATCGCTGACGCTCTGCTCGGGCGCGAGCCCTTGGTCGTGTCCGATCTCGCTTCCTATCTGGCGACGGAGGTACCCTCTGCGGCTGGGGCTGCTCAGGACGTTCGGGTCAGACAGTGGCTCGATACGATCTCCCGTCACTATCAAGCTTATCTCGGGGTCCCGCTGGTGATCAAAGATCGGCTGTACGGCACGCTGGAAGTCTACTACCGAGAGCCGAAGGAGTTCTCCCCCGACGATATTGAGCTGGCGGTTGCCGTCGGCGATCAGGTGGCGCTGGCCGTGGAGAACGCACGGCTGCGCACTCAGGCCAGCCAGGGAGCCGTGGTCGCTGAGAGAGAGCGGCTGGCGCGGGAGCTCCACGACTCGGTAACCCAGTCTCTGTACAGCCTGACGCTGCTCGCGGAAGCCAGCCAGCGGCTGGCCGGGGTCGGCGATCTGGAGCCCGTCCGGGAGTACACGGCCCGACTGGGAGAGATCGCGCAGCAGGCGCTCAGGGAGATGCGTCTCCTGGTCTACCAGCTGCGGCCCCTGGTGCTAAGACGGGAGGGACTGGTGGGCGCCCTGCAGCAGCGTCTCGATGCGGTCGAGAAACGGGCCGGTGTCCATGCGAGGCTGTTCGTCGAAGGATGGCGCGAGTTGCCCGCGGATGTGGAGGACGGCCTCTACGGGATCGCCCAGGAGGCCCTCAACAATGCACTGAAGCATGCCGCGCCGAAAACCGTGATGGTGCGGCTGCAGGCGGATGCCCAAACGGTCAGCCTTGAAGTGCAGGACGACGGCCGCGGCTTCGAACCGACAGGTGTGAGTGACAAGGGCGGGATGGGGCTCGCCAATATGCGACAGCGGGCCGAACGGCTCGGCGGCTCGTTCTCCGTGATCTCCGCGCCCGGGGGTGGGACTACGGTCAGGGTCGAATTGGAGTCCCTCTGATGGCCGCGGCAATCCGCATTCTGATCGCCGACGACCATGCCGTGGTTCGGGAGGGGCTGCGGGCGTTGATCGACACCGAAACGGGCATGGAGCTGATCGGTGAGGCCGCCGATGGTCGGGAGGCGGTGGCGAAGTGCCGCAGCCTGAACCCTGATGTGGTTCTCCTGGACCTGGTGATGCCTGGGATGGGAGGGATCGAGGCCATTCGGGAGATCAAGCAGCGCAACCCGGCTATGCGGATCCTGGTGCTCACGAGCTTCGCAGAGGACGACAAGGTGTTTCCAGCCATCAAGGCGGGGGCCCAGGGGTATCTGCTGAAGGACTCCTCGCCGCAGGAGCTGGTCGAAGCCGTCCGCGACATCCATCGAGGCCAGGCGTCGATGCACCCCACCATCGCGCGCAAACTTATGCGCGAGATTCGACAGTCCTCCACCCTGCCGCCCTCCGAGGAGCCGCTCACCGGGCGGGAGGGAGAGGTGTTGCGGTTGGTGGCTCGGGGGCTCACGAACCAGGAGATCGCCGATAGCCTCTTCGTCAGCGAGCGGACAGTGCGCACCCACGTCAGCAGCATCCTGAGTAAGCTCCACCTGGCCAACCGCACCCAAGCGGCCCTCTACGCCCTACGAACGGGGCTCGCCTCGCTGGACGACGACCAACAGTAGAATCTCACTCTGTCTCGCCGATAGAGAGATCCTCCCCTTCGGACTTGGATAGCACGTCCGAGGTGCTTCGCATCTGCCGGCGCCTAGGATGCTCTTTACCTCAGACGTGCAACCACCCGGTGGCCCGAGACGTGCTTCCCACCGGGCCCCATAACCCGGCTGCCGCCGAATACGACTTCTGACCGAGGTCGAATACGACTTTTGACCGATGCAGGTCGGTCTGACGGGTGGTATCATTCTTGCGCCTCGGGCAGGTGCAGAAGTGCCCCGTTGAGTGGCTGTCGAGACCGGTTCTGGACCGAAGCCGTTCGGATAGAGTCTGTGTCTCCGAGATAGCGGCGCCTTACGGTAAGCCGTGCGGGTCGATCGGCGCTTGGGCCGATGACAGGCGAGCGCCAAGATCCCTACTAGAGAATGGAGGTTAGTAGCAATGATGGAACTGCAACCACTGGCTGATCGTCTCGTCGTTGAGCCGCTGGAGAAGGATGTGGAGACCTTCGCTGGCGGCGAGTTGGTGCTGCCGGACACGGCCAAGGAGAAGCCCCAGCAGGGCAAGGTGTTGGCCGTCGGTCCGGGGGCGCGGGACGAGCAGGGTAACCGTGTCCCTATGGATATTGCCGTCGGGGACACTGTCATATTCGCAAAGTACGCCGGGACCTCATTCAAGACGGACGACGGGAAGGACGTGCTCCTCATGAAGGAGAGCGACATCCTGGCGATCCTGGCGTGATAAGGGAGAAACGAACATGGCAAAGCAACTAGCATTCAGTGACGACGCACGCAGCTCTCTCAAGAGCGGCATCGACCAGGTGGCGAGCGCCGTGGTGACGACGCTGGGGCCCAAGGGGCGGAACGTCGGACTGGACAAGAAGTGGGGTGCGCCCACCATCACCCACGACGGCGTCACCGTGGCCAAGGAGATCGAGCTTAAGAATCCCTTTGCCAACATGGGAGCTCAGCTGCTAAAGGAAGCAGCTACTAAGACGAACGATATCGCGGGGGACGGTACGACCACCGCGACGCTCCTCGCCCACGCCATCATCACCGAGGGCATGAAGAACGTGGCGGCCGGCGCCAACGCCATGCTGCTGAAGCGCGGCATTCTGGCCGGGTCTCAGGCGGTGGTCGCCGCTCTGGCGGACGACGCCATCGAGCTGTCGACGAAAGAAGAGATCGCCAATGTGGCGGCCATCTCCGCTCAGGATCGGGAGATCGGCGAGTTGATAGCCGAAGTGATGGATCGAGTCGGCAAAGACGGCGTGGTGACGGTGGAGGAGAGCAAAGGGCTGGCCTTCGAGATCGAGTATGTGGAGGGCATGCAGTTTGACCGCGGCTACATCTCTCCCTACTTCGTGACCAGTCCCGAGAGAATGGAGACCGTGATCGAGGAGCCCTACATCTTGATCCACGACAAGAAGATCTCCTCGGCCCAGGATCTCGTCCCTATTCTGGAGAAGCTTGTCCAGAAAGGCGAGCGTAACCTGGTCGTCATCGCCGAGAACGTCGACGGTGAGGCGCTGGCCACCCTCGTGCTCAACAGGCTGCGCGGCATGCTCAACTGTGTGGCCGTGAAGGCCCCCGGGTTCGGTGATCGCCGCAAGGCTATGCTGCAGGACATCGCGATGCTGACTGGCGCTCACGTGATCACCGAAGAGGAGGGACGCAAGCTCGACGGGACCGCGATCGAGGACCTGGGGCGCGCCGACAAGGTGGTCTGCACCAAGGACGACACCACCATCGTCGGTGGACATGGTGATGATCGCGACATCAAGGGCCGC
>SKLM01000397.1 GCA_007123205.1 Thermoflexales bacterium | reverse complement strand
GGGCTCCTTCATGCCCATCGTGGTCGGTCCGCTGTGATCTGCGCGGGATCAGAGCTCGATGGGCTGGGCCACGGCGAGCAAGCCTGCACGCTGGCGAGTGCCCGGTCCGTGGGGGAGGAGTCCGGCATCAAAGTGCTCGCAGAGGCCGAGGAAGACATCGAGCAGGGCTTCGTCTCTGCTTCCTAACCGCAGAAGGAGATCGCGCCGTCCATGTATAGGACCAGCTCAAAGGAGCGGGCCGCGAATCGGGACAGGTTCACGACGTTAGCCTCCGCAAAGACCAAGCGCTCCACATCGTGGGCCCGCTGCCTGGCAACATCCAGCATGGGGGGAGCCAGACCGAGGGGGGGCCGAGAAGCCCCGCCGCGCCAGGGGAATCGAGAAGGCAGCGGTGCCTGCCCGGATGGCCCGTATGCTCTGGCCGCCCGCCAGATGGCGCCCGATCTCACGCCAGCGTAGAGCCCCATTGATCGCTTCGGCGCCCAGATGTCGCTCCTCGCGGGGCGCTTTGGCGTCCCATCAGGCTCTCTCACGGTGGACATCGAACGCCACCGGGCGTTTATCAGGCTGCCTAGTCAGCGAGCAGGTCTTCCTCGAAGTCGCGCGCGAGGTCAAGGTAGTAGGCCCGGTCCTCTTGAAGCAGAGCGAGGATCTCGGCGGCCTCTGCGGCCGCCATCTCGCCGCTGTCCCGCAAGCAGCGGTAGAACTTCTTGAGAGAGGCGATGTGGGACGTGACCGCCGCGACAGGGGACCCGGGTACCTCGTAGGGGAGCCAATCGGCCAGGAACTCGTCGATGTCCGCCGGGGCAGCCTCGTCGGCCGGGCATGGCGAGTCGATGCTCCCGCCCTCATAGAACAGGTAACAGATGGCGAAGCGTTCGCTGTTACGCATGTGCTTGTCGATGGTCCGTGTTGAAAGGCCCTGGGCGTGCAGCCAGCGCTCAAAGAGGCTGAGGAGCTGGGCATTGCGCCACTGAATCTCATCCTCGCCCGGAGCGGCGAACCATTCGTCCTCGACGGGCATCTCAAATCCCGGGACGGGATAGCTCAGTGAGATACGCCCCTCGCCGTCGGCCGTGGCGATGGTGAAGTTCGCCTCAGCCGGTTGCGCGAAGCCCTGGTGCGCCCGCATGTCATTGCGCAAGAAGCGGGGGATGGTGCGCAGCGCCGCCTCGGTTCGCAGGAGGTCGGATCTGCTGGGGGAATCGGCCCGATCAGGCATACCGGCGCGCACGATGAGGGGGTAGGCGTGGGGGCCGGCAATCGGCCACCCATAGGTCTCTATAGCGTCAAGGTCATCGAAGGGCATTTCGACGGCGTCTCCGAAGAACACGACCGTCCAGGTCTCTTCGTCGATCGGCCCGTCGTCCGGCGACCCGGCGTACGTACGATGAAGAATCTCTTTGGAGTCGTGGATGGCCAGCCCGTAGGCCACACCCCCCTGGCCCATAACAACAGCGTAGCGGGGTTGACCGGGCGCCGGATGGCGTATCTCAATCGGCTGAGAATCGGCGATCCACCGCCAGGGGGCCTCACGATAGAAGAAAGCAGCCGCCTCGAAAAACGCCCTGGCCATAGCCCTGGTGATTCCAGGGGATTCCACGACGCTGGGGATGGTGGACCCCTCGGTACGGCGTTCGAAGCTGCGCAACGCGCGATAGGCCTCGCGGAGGGTGTGTCGAAACTCACAGCGGATATCAACCGTCGCCAGGTGCGGCCGAAGGGCTACGGCCAGAGACTCGTGGTCGAGGTAGACGCCGACGGGGCGGCGTCTCGTTCCGGCGCCGGGCACGGGGTAGAGCATCGCCGTAGCGAGCACATTCACGATCTGGGCCGGGGTCGGCGGGTTCTCGGTGATGTCGAACCCAACGACAAAACCCGTCCGGGATACGATCAGGATGATGTAAGGCCGATAGGGGTCGGCATGGGGCGGTGTGACCCAGAGGCGCGCACGACGGGCGGTGCACTCCCACCACTCGTCCCTCTGGGGGAGGGCGTGGGCGTCCTTCAGGGGCACCCGGTCGGGCGTGGGCGCCGACGTCGAGCTGATCAAGTTGGCGAGAGAGTCTGATATCTTTCCGTTCATCTCTACCTGGACGGTAGACTATACCACATGTCGTGGCTTTCCGAAACCCGGGAGCGGGACTTGGCCTCGACGGGCGTCCGTGGTACACTAGGCGCTCACTCTACGGCTGATCATATCCCGAGAGACCACCACAGTCCACCAGGGTGTCGACCGTGCTATCTATATACACCATCGGGCACAGCGACCACGCGACGGCGGATTTCGTCGGCCTTCTGCACGAGCACCGCATCACGCTGGTGGTCGACGTGCGAAGTCAGCCCTACAGCCGCTGGGCGCCGCAGTTCAACCGCGAGCCGCTGGAGCAGACCCTGGAGGAAGCCAGGATCGGGTACGCGTTCCTGGGCCATGCCCTGGGTGGTCGGGCGTCGGATCCGGGCTTGTACACGGCGGGAGGCCCCGACTACGGGCGGATGGAGAAGGCGGAGGCCTACCAGCGGGGCATTGATCACCTGGCCGAAGTGGCCTGCAGGGAGCGGGTGGTCATCATGTGCGGGGAGGGGGACTATCGAGAGTGCCATCGCCACCTCCTTATCACCCAGACCCTGCTGAAGCGCGGCATCAAGGTGCTCCACATCAAACCAGACGGGCAACTGGTCGCCGGCGAACGAATAGCGGAGCAGCTCTCTCTGTTCTAAGGGCGGATGCCGCCAGGAGGGGGCGGACATAGGTCGTAACGCAGCCTGAGCGGAGCTGGTGGAGGGCC
>SKLM01000385.1 GCA_007123205.1 Thermoflexales bacterium | reverse complement strand
GAGTCACCATCGGACTGATTGGGCTCGGTTACATCGGGAAGATCCACGCCATCGCTTACCGGAGCATCCCGCTGTGCTTCGACGCCCCTGAGGTGAAGCCGAGGCTGCGAGCCCTTCTGCGACATCAAGTGGAGACCGTCGAAGCCGCCCAAGAGACAACGGCGTTCGAGGTGGTCACCAGTGACCCGGATGTGTTTTTCGGGCAAGATCTGGATGTGGTTGACATCTGCACCCCGAACTTCCTGCACCGGGAGCAAGCCAGACAGGCACTGGAGTCCGGGGCAGCCGTGTACTGCGAGAAACCCTTGAGTGACTCGCTGGAAGGGGCGCGGGCGATGGCCGCCCTGGCGGAGGCCCAAGGCGCCGTGACCCACGTGGCCTTCGTCCTGCGCTACCTCCCCGCTGTGCGTCAGATGAAAACGCTCGTGGGGGAGGATGTCATTGGGGACATCCTGCACTTCCGATCGTATATGCACCACGGTGGCTATCTCAATCCCAGTCGGCCCATGTCGTGGCGGCTTCGACATCGGGAATCTGGCGGTGGTGCCTTCATGGATCTGGGTATCCACCTGGTGGACTTGGTGCACTACGTTCTTGGACCGGTCGTCAACGTCCGGGGTGCTGCGCGAACCTTCGTCCGGGAACGGCCGGTGGCGGTTGGAAGCGCTGAGCGCGAGCCGGTGGATGTTGACGACTGGGGGCTATGCACTATGGCCCTGCGAGGGGGTGCGGTTGGCACGATAGAGGTCACTCGCATGGCGGCGGGGGCCGGCGGCGCTACCGGGCTCGAGCTTCACGGCCGCCGCGGTTCCCTCATCTTCCGGGCGAACGACCCACGAAGGGTACGCTGGTACGATCTCGAGACCGGTCGATGGACGGAGGTCGGTGGAGAGGAGGCGGGCCAGCCCGGAGAGCGGCCGCTCTCCCAGATCTTCCCCAGCGGCAAGTACTCCCAGGGCTACTCCACCGACATCCATATGGCGTCGGCCTACGACTTTCTGCTCGATGTGGTCGGGGCTAACCAGTCCAAGCCTGATTTTCGGGACGGCCTGGCAGCTCAGAGGGTAACCGAGGCATTCTATCGGTCGGCGGCGGCCGATGGATCCGCGGTTGATCTGTCGGAGATGTAGCTCGCCACTGTCATAGAACCAGGGGGATGGCTATGCGTGCCGCTGTGATTGGACTGGGAGGAATCGCCGAGAAGGCTTACCTCCCGTTGCTGACCGGATGGGTGGGGCTCGATTTGATCCTCCACTGCCGGACGAGGGAGACAGTCGAGCAGTACCAACTCCAGTATCGGGTCGCTCACGCCACTGACGACTTCGAAGAGGTGCTGGCACTGGAGCCCCAGGTGGCGTTCGTGCTCACGCCCTCAGACACGCACTACGCCGTCGCCCGTCAGCTCCTGGAGGCCGGGGTGCACGTCTATCTGGAGAAGCCCGCCACTATGCACAGCGGGCGGACTCAGGAATTGGCCGAGCTCGCGGATGGACGTGATCGCGTCCTTATGGTGGGTTTCAACCGTCGCTATGCCCCCCTTCACCGTCGGGCGCGCCAGCTGTGGCGGGGCCGTCCCGTTGGATTCTGTGTGCTGCAGAAGCACCGGACCAGTGCTTACCATCCTGATCTGTACAGCAATCTCATCGACGATACGATTCACATCATCGATCTGCTACGCTTCTTCTGTGGGGAGGCAACGGTGTTGAGCACCGAGTCGGAGACATCGGGCGGGAAGCTGGTCCGTGCCGTTGTCACGCTGAAGCTGAATGGAGGCGGGCGTGCCGTCATAGCGACAGAACTCAACGCTGGGGGATGGCAAGAAGCCTACGCTCTCCACGGTGCGGGGGCTTCGCTTCACGTGGATGCCTTCTCACAGCTACGTCTGATCGATGGGCGGGCAGAGCGCGTGGAGAGGGAGACCTACTCCAGTGCGTGGACATCAGGGCTCAAGGGGCGAGGCTTCGAAGACGAGATTGACCATTTTCTGGAGTGCGTTGCGAGGGGCTCCCAGCCGCAGACGTCGGCGTGGGAGGCGCTGAAGACCCAACAGCTGCTGGAGGCCGTAGTGGATGCCGGTTGACCGGTTCCAGCTCTACATCGACGAGGGCGGAAGGCCATTGCCAACTAGGTTTGCGTCCGAATGGTCACTCTGAGGAGCAGAGGAAGCGGAGCGGCTGGAGCGACGAAGAATCTCGCTCGACCTGGCCAAGAAATCGACGATTCACGTCGGCGCTCCCTGGCCGTCCAGGAAGCTCTGACTGCCGATGTGCGGTTTTCGTAGTGAGAGCCGAGCGGAAAACCCGTTGTTGCGGAAGCCGGTCTAAGACAGCCCGATTTCTCAGTAGCTCAGCAGGAATCTCCCTCGTCGGCGACGCTACAACCCGTAGCAGCCAGCTCTGTTTCTCAGCAGCAGCTCATCGGAGCAGGTCATGATGGCACAGCGCATATCGAACCCGAACGTTCGGCACAAAGTCTCTTGAACCCTAGTGATCCCTGTACGCAACGGCGGCGTGCCAGGGGGACGGCCATCCAGAAGGCATGAAGAGAGAGCGTGAGGCAAACGCAAAGAGCACCCAACGCCGTAGAAACCCTGGTGGGTAGAAGTTCGACACGGTCTATGTGCCCGCCTGCCATGGGGCGACCGCGGGTGCCGAAGCCCTGACCGACTTAGTTGACAAGGAGTTCGAGGTGGGAAGATGATGACGACACAGGAGACGACTGAGACCAGGGACGAATCCACTGGTGTGATCGACGTCCAGGGCATCGGCGCCTCCCCGGGCATCGCCATTGGACCG
>SKLM01000014.1 GCA_007123205.1 Thermoflexales bacterium | reverse complement strand
GGTAGGTTCTAATGTGACCTCAGGGGAATAGGTGGGAGCCGGCGGCAGCTGGCTCATATGCTGCGAACGGTGTCGCATCTCCATCACCCGGTGGACGGTTTCCAGGGTGGTGCCGGCCCGCTCCGCTACCTCATCCGGCTGGTCGCCTCCCTCCAGGCCAAACAGGATCTGATCCAGCAGGTCGTATCCCATCCCGAGGGCCATCTCATCGTCCACCCCCGGCATCACATCGGCCGTCGGCGGTTTCTCAAGGATCGATCTCGGGACGTCCAGATGATGGGCCAATGCCACGACCTGGGTCTTAAACAGGGGCAGCAGCGGGTTCGCGTCGGCGGCTATGTCCCCCCACTTCACCATGGCCCCGGTCAGAATCTCCGTGCGGTTGACGCTGCCCACCACCAGACGGTTCTCCAGCTCCGCCCTGAAGTAGAGGTTGACCATCCGCATGCGGTGCTTGGAGCGGGCATAGGCGTGGCCGGCGTCGAGCACTCGCTGCCCGGGACACCCCCGGGTGCCCCGCAGCCCGGCCATGAAGGGATTCTCGCCCAGCATCCGTTCGTACACCCCCCGGGTCCTCCGGACCGCCTCGGCCCGGACTCTCTTGTTCACGAGCAGGCGCAGCGGCGCTTTTCGGTAGATCCCCAGTTCGGTCAGCATCGCGGTGAGATCGATCACCTCGTAGGGGACATCCAGTTGCTCCATAAGCAGACGGCCATCCTCGAGGCTGTGGTCACTCGAATCCCGTTCCGGAAGCAGCAGCCCCAGTACTCGATCGGCACCCAGCGCTCGCGCTGCCAGAGCCGCCGATACCGACGAGTCGAGACCCCCGCTGACACCAAGGACCACACCGTCCCGCTCCAGCGCGTCGACCTGCTCGCCGATGAACGCCTCGGCCGCATCGGCCACGCCTCTCACGTCTATGCTCAGATCGTACATCTTATCTCCTCTATCGCGTTGGATCATCAGAGTTTTGGTCTATCGAGAGACCGGAGGCTCCGGCAAAGACCCAAAAGGTTCTCAACGGTCGCACCGTTTTCCGGCATATGGACACCACTATGATGAAGGAACTTGAGTCATGCCTTACTTCCCGAAACCTTTAGGGTCGCGAGTTGGCTCTTCCATTCGACCGAAGCTTGTCCCAGAATCCTCCAATGGGCATCCGGACACCGGCGGCTAGCCAGGCCGGTAAGCGACGGCTTTCACCGATACCCGCCCACCCCTCGGGGTCGTTCAGGATCAATCCCGTGGATCGTAGACCACCAGATTGTCGAAGAGAATCTCCGTGGGCGCATCCTCGAAGGATGTGGCGGACAGCACGATGTCCCCATCGACGAAGGTCCCGTCCACCGCCGTCGCCAGCAGCTCATCGTTGGCGAAGAGCACGAGGAGCTGTCCGCTGCACAGAGCCAGGATCCGGTTGGTGGTGTTGCCCTGACGCACCGCGTCCGACGGTTCGAAGGGCACCAGGGGTGTGAACAGTCCGTCCTCGCGGAGGTAGATGGCGTAGTAGCCATCTCCGGAGATGACCAGATGATACCCGTCACCATTGGGCTGAACACGGCACCCGACCCCGTAGTCGTTGTTGTGCGTGGGGCCGGCCGACGCCTGGGTCGCCTCCACCTGGATGATGACGTCAGTAAAATACTGGAAGGCCGCCCCCCACATCCACTCGGCCTGACCGGCGGAGATCACAGAGTACTGTCCGTCCTTGTACCCGACGCTGCCGCCATCCCAGGATCCCACCTCCCAACCCGAAGCAGGGTCCTCGAAATCGTCGTAGAAGAGGATACTGCTGCCAGGAGACGACGGGGGATCCGTGGGCGAGACCGCGGGTGACGGGGGTGCACCAGGCGTCGCGGTCAGCTCCTGCGGCACCGAGGGCGAAGCAGTGGGCCGGAGCGGAGCGGCCGTTGCCGTGGCGGTGAGTGGCGTCATCGCCCGGTCGGCGGTCCGACTCACAATCAGGAGGACGCCGAGCCCCGCCGCCGCCAGGCACAGCACCCCGATGAGGGCGAGGGCCGCGCCGCCCAGCCCCACGAGCAGTCGACGGCGCTGCTTCCTCGGGGTGGCAGACTCCCGAGGCGCCGGTTCGACCTTCTCGCGGGGGCGAGGCGGAGGCAGTCGCTCGCCCTCAGCACTCCTCCGGGCGGCCTCCAGCGCCCCCATGAACTCCCCGCAAGTACCAAACCGATCCCCCGGCTTCTTCGCCAGGGCGCGCTCCAGAGACCGCTGCGCCTCCGCGGGGAGATCGGGGCGCACGGCCCGCAGGGGCGGGGGTGGGTCATTGACGATCTTGTACAGGAGGGTAGCGGTGCTCTTGGCCTGGAACGGGGCTCGCCCGGTCAGCATTTCGTAGGCGATGACCCCCAGGGCATACTGATCGGTCTGGGAGACGACGTCGGCCCCGCTGGCCTGTTCCGGCGCCATATACTCGGGCGTGCCCATCACCACCCCCGTCCCGGTGAGGCGCGCCGCGGCCGTCGCTCGGGCGATGCCGAAGTCGGTGAGGGTGACGTCGCCCGCGTCGCTGACGATCACGTTGCTGGGCTTGATGTCGCGATGCACCAGGCCCTGGCTGTGCGCGTAGTCGAGCCCATCGCCCAGCGGACGGAGGACTCGCAGGGCGTCCTCCAGGGAGGCAGGGCCCCGGGCCTCGATGATCTGGGCCAGCGTCTTGCCCTTGAGGTAGTCCATGGCGAAGTAGTACCAGCCGCCGGACCGTCCCACGTCGTGGATGGTGACGATGTTGGGGTGTCGCAGCCGGGCAGCCGCCCGCGCCTCGCGCAGAAAGCGCTCC
>SKLM01000202.1 GCA_007123205.1 Thermoflexales bacterium | reverse complement strand
GAGTCGATCGCTGAGGTGGGGATTGGGGGATCGTACCTGGATCTGGATCACACGCTGCGCTGGTTGCGGACTGGAGAACACTACTACGGAGGGTCCTTCAGCCGGAGCGGTGAACCCGGGGCGGAGCACACGATGCTGGCCCGGGCGCACGAGCGGGTTGTCGAAGCATTGAGCGAGCCGCTGGAGTTCCGTGCGCCTCGGGCGGCGGTTGAGCGCATCAAGCAATACGTACGCGATGAGGCTCGAAGAGCGCGAGTTGCCACGCCCGATTGGGCCACCTGACCTGATGCCAATTTCGGATGCGGCGTCGCCAGGGAGGGTGGGCGCGGGCGTGGCGGGCTCAGTAGACTCAGATGGGCCTGAGGACTCCGGCGTAGTTAGCTGCATTGACCCGTCCGGAAGCGGCTGACCGCGTCGAGAGCCCGTTGCGAATCCGCGCCAGCCGGCGCCGGCGACGCTCCGGGGAGGGAGTTGCACGACCCTGAGTGGGGGTCTGTGCCGAATAGCCGAGGGAGTGAATCGCATCGTGACGAATGGAAAGCAGCGCGTGTTGCAGGCCACGGCCGGGGGGAAGCCGGACCAGATCCCGATTGCGCTGTCAGCGGATTGGGATTATGTGGTTCGGGCCGGGGGCGGGGATCCCTATGACTGGATGTACGGGGGATTCGATCGCCGCGTTGAGCTCTGTGTCGCAGCGCACCGCCGGCACCCTGGCACCGCGTTGATGCGCACGGGACAGGGCCGGCGCGCTGATGAGCCGAGACGCCTCGTGGAGGAGAATGGCCAGCGGTGGCTCATGGATCCCGGTACGGGTAGGAGGGAGCAGTTGGTGCCGCTGGGCGACCCACCCTGGACGGAGTTCGCGCAGGCGTACGCGCGGGAGCTGGGCGTGGTGATGGACGAATCCGCCGCAGAGGTGGTGGAGACGCGCGGCGACCTCGAGAGGTGCATGCCACCCATCCTGTCAAGTGCTGAGTTCATCAGCCGGGGATATACGGAGCGGACGGAAGCTGTCGTGGATGCGCTGGGGGCAGACACTTTCATTGCCACGGGGTATTTCGGCCTGTTCCCCGACGCGCGATTCTCGCTGGGCGGGTTCGAAGAGGCGATGATGGCCCTCGCGGGCGACACGACGCTGGTGGAGGCCGTTCTCGATCGGCATCTGGCCCGCTACCTCGAGGAGATTGAAGCATATGCCCAGGTCGGGGCTGACGGGATGTGGATGCGGGCCTACTACGAGGGGGCGGATCTGGTCTCACCGCGTACCTGGCGACGGGTTTTGTTCCCGCGCCACAAGGCGTTCTGCGATGCCTGCCACCGGCACGGGACGCAGGCGATCATCTGGTTCCTGGGAGACTGTCTTCCGCTGGTGGAGGACATCGCCGCTGCCGGCTACGATCTGTTGTATGTCGAGCAGGGGCGCCGTGGCTACAGCTCGGACCCCGCGGAGTTCCGGCGTCGGATCGGTAACGATCTCTGCATCACCGGATGGACGTGGGAGCACGACATGATCGCCGATGATCGACCGGCGATTGCCCACACCGTGCGCGAGCAGATCGAGTCTGCCGCCCAGGATGGGGCGTTTATCTACGGGACCACGTTCCTGACGGCCGAGGTGCGTCCTGAGACGGTCGACTTCATGTGTCAGGAGATTCTTAACGCCGGGTCCGCACTACCTTCGGCGGCCTGAGGGTCGGGGGACGTGGGGCGGACCACTTCGCGATACACCTACGAGGAGCAGGATAGTGGATAGGGTCAACTGGGAAAGCGTGCGGGAGGAAGCAACCCGCCATCTTCGAGAGCTCGTGCGGATCGACACCAGTAACCCGCCGGGGAATGAGCTGCCGGCGGCTGAGTACCTGGCCGGGGTCCTCGGCCAGGCAGGCCTGTCACCCCTGGTGTTCAAGTCGGCGGCCCAGCGCGGCAGCGTGGTTACACGCCTGGCAGGCAGCGGGGCCCAACCGCCGGTGATGCTGCTGGCCCATCTGGACGTGGTGCCGGCACGGCCCCGCGAGTGGACCCACCCTCCCTTCGGTGGTGACTTGGTGGATGGGTTGATCTGGGGGCGGGGGACCCTTGACTGTAAGGGGTTGGTGGTATCAGATCTGATGGTGATGCTGCTGTGTCAGCGGCTGGGGCTCCCGCTGAAGGGTGATCTGGTCTGCATGGCGCACGCTGACGAGGAGAGCAGTGATTTCGCATACGGGATGGCGTGGCTGGTCCGTGAGCACCGGGATCTGTTCGACGCCCCGTTTGCTCTCTACGAGGGTGGGGGTGAGGAATTTGAGATCGCGGGGCAACGGCTCCAGACGTTGACCAGCGCGGAGAAAGGCTGGTGCACGGTCGACGTGGTCACCCGCGGGCAGGGCGGGCATAGCTCCGTCCCGCACTCCAACAACCCGCTCTTCCACATGGCGCCGATTCTCACCCGGCTTCAAGGGGGCCGGATGCCCATCCACGTGGTGGATACGGTGGCTGGTTTCTTCGACGGGGTCGGGAAGAGGGTTGAGTCGACCGAGCCGGAGTTTGCGGAGCAGCTGCGGAGGATGGTTGATCCCGCCACGGCCGCAGAAGGGCTGCGGGCCCTTCCCGTAGATGAGATGCAGCGGGCCTGGTTTGAGGCTTTGTGGCGGAACACCGCGGCACCGACGATGATGGAGGGCTCGAACAGCCGCTGGGCGCTCCCCTCCGAGGCGAACTGGACGCTTAACGGCCGGGTCCTGCCGGGCCAGTCGATGGAGGACTACGAGCAGGAGCTCCAGGATATCCTGGGGCCAGGAGTGGAGTACCGGATCGAGGGGT
>SKLM01000191.1 GCA_007123205.1 Thermoflexales bacterium | reverse complement strand
GAAGCGACGGTGGTGGAGTTCGATCCGGCGACGTTCGACGAAGGGCTGTCGACGTATCCCGCCATCGCACGCCTGATGGAGCGGCACCCAAACTACCGGAGTGTGGGCTGGCGAGTCGATCAGGCCTACGACAACGCAAGTAAGGCCCATATGTTCCCCATCACGGACGGCGAGCAGTCCAGGCAGATTCTCTACCTGGTAGGCCCAGAGGAAGAGAGCCGCTGGCAGACAATGGCCTTCATGGTCACTCTGATAGATGAGGGATTGGTGCTCTATGATGGTGATGGAGCAATGCTCATCACCGACTCGGAGATCCAGATCCTCGACGCTGAGAGGAGCTCTCTCTGGTCAACCAGGGAGGAGAGCTGCCGAACGAACGGGTTGGCGACGGCAGCCGGTTTCCAGGGCGTCAGTTTCGTGCCCCGGGCGATGATGAGCCGAGCTGAGCCACGCGGCTGCTCTGACACCTACTGGGATGAGTTTGGGAAGTGCATTGGGTGGTATGGGCAGGCCGTGGGTACTGGCATGCTGTGCGCTGCTGCGATGACAACGGCGGCGTACAAGTGTGGAGCGGCTGTGTTGAGCGGAGGGGCAATGAGCCCCTTATGCGCGGCGGCCGTCCTGGTCCTGATCGGCCGGTGCGGGGTCATGACAGGGACATGCCTGTGGCGCGCGCAGGACGATCCCCCGGAGATATTCATCGGCCCCTGGAGGCCAACCGGACGGACGCAGGAGTTGCTGTGGCCGGGAGATGGAACCATCACGGCCGAGGTGATGTGTGCGAAGATCCACTATCGGGATGATCGGATGCCGTGCTGCGAAACGGTCCCCGCATCTGGAGAGATCTGTGCCCCGCGCGGTGCCGCCCCCGTTAATGCCGCGGTCATAGACTGCGGAAAGCACCGCAGTGAGCAGTCTGTCGGAGTTCCCGATCCCACACCACAGGAGCTGGCCACATTCCGGAGGACGTCCCATGACCCGCCAGAGGCAGAAGGGCCCGAGTGGTGGATCGTGGAAGGAAGCTGTCAGTTCATAGCTGAGGATATGTGGAGGATGTTCACTCTCGCGAACACTTGCTGGGACCAGAATAACGATGCCCAGTCCTGCACCGGGACCACTCGGTGGTCGCTGTCAGTACGTCGTGGTGGCTTCGTGATTGACGGTCATAACACAAGCGACTGCTGCGGAGCCGAAGAATATGAGCGCTACACCATTGACGGTCGAGTGGAAGGTCGAATTCTTCTGGGCACGGGAGATCTCGACTATGAGTACGAAGAACGCCAGGGGGTTACGCCGCAGTGGTTCACAGGGCTGGTGCTGGGCAACGAGCTGATGGGGCACTTCTGCGTCATGGAGCCCGGCGTGCAGGCTGCGATAGATCAGTGGTTGGAAGATATGAGAGGCGGAGCCGACTACTACCCGCCGTGCAGCACCATGAACGCGATCACGTGCGAGGTGGAGCACCCATAGGACGGGAGTACGGGCGCAAAGGGTCCTGGCCCTGGTCGTACCTTGCTCGGATCGCGTCCCCCAGCATCGAAACGGCAAGATACTCGTCCGGCGCGGCTCCGAGAACCTGGCACTGCGAGGCGCTGCCCATGATGGTCAATGAAGGACGTGCAATCACCAGTCGCGAATGCTGCGAGCCGTTTGACGTCTCTAGTGCTAGTCGGGATCTCGGTCAGTTAGTGGAGACGGGGCAGGCTGCTCGTGTCGGGAGAGGTCGAAGTACTCGTTATGTGGGCAGCATGAGTAGATTGTGATGGATTTGAGGAGATCTACCGTAGGGCGAGTTGAAGGCTGGAAGGGTAGCAGGTTTGACGGTTTGCCCAGCTCCTCTGCCGCTCAGCCCCCCACCGCCTTGCCATCAAGCTCAAAGGAGCCCTAATCCCCCCCACCCCCCTTCTCCCAATGCCAGGAGAAGGGGGGATTGTGGCAGTTCGGAGGTGCTGCGGTGTCGATCGCCAGCGAGGTGCTCCCGCCGGCTCGGAATTAGGCAGCACCTCGCCCAGCTCGGCTCGGTTCAGCTCGGAGAGGTCGCAGACGCCTTTGAGCCGGGGGGTCACAGACCGCTCAGGGCTAGAACAGGGGGAGCTGGGGAGAGGGGCGGTGGCGGGGGTGGTTGGGGTAGTGGAGGGGTGTGCAGTGAAGTCGGGGTCGCAGACCCCTCAGAGCCAAGGCAGACCCCTCAGAGCCAGGGGGGCACATCGAGCAGCTGCGCCGCTCCGCAGTGCCCCTGCTCGCTGGCGGCACTGTACTGCATTGCGTGCCGCACTACGAACGAGGAGGGGCGGTGGCTGTCACGCTCTTGATTAGGTGGAGGGGAAAAGCCGGATTGAACGAGCAAGGTGAGAGCAAGAAGAGGCCCCTTGGGGCCTCTTCTTGCTGCTAGAGGAACTCATCGGTCAACTGCCCGATGGCGGCACGATTTGAAATGCGCTTGGTGAGAGCGCGGAAGTTGATCACATCATGTACGCCAGCCCCGCGACAGTCGGGGCGATTGCAGCCCCACAGACCGGAGTCAGGATAGAGCCACAGGCTGGGGGCGTGGTCGTCGTGGAACGGGCATCGGCCGACCAGGGTGCTCGGCCCGCAGGGAGCGAGGATGACCCCCGCATCGCGCATCTCTTGCAGTGTGGGACGAGCCGCTTTGATTCGGGCAACCAGCCCCGCAGAAGCGGCGGCGTGGCATCGACGAGGGTCGCCCGGGGGGCCGCGGCTCGACCCGATCGCTCAAAAAGGGAAGAAGGGAGCTGGCGAGGGCCAAGTCGAGCGCAGCGGTCGTTGAGCGGGCGCGTGGGCAGTCATTCGT
>SKLM01000233.1 GCA_007123205.1 Thermoflexales bacterium | reverse complement strand
GGTTCTTCGTCGACCGCCTGCTTCACACTGGCGACGTCCTTGAGCCCCGAACCCGTGGACAGGAGGACGATGCGTTCGTCGGGCTGCACCAGCTCTTGATCGAGGGCCTCGATCAGACCCGCAAGAGCTGCAGCAGCGGCGGGCTCGGCGAAGACGCCGCAACCCTGGGCCAGCTTTGGGATGCTTGCCAGGATTTCTGCATCGGTGACCCTGACGTAGGCACCGCCTGTCTCCCTCACTGCCCGGAGGGCCTTGATGCGATCGCGGGGCAGGCCGGAGACGATGCTGTCGGCCACCGAGTGCGCATCCACGGGCTCCATCTCGAGCGGGTCGAGGCCGCGCTCCCACGCGTCGACCAGGGGGGCGGACCCCTCAGCCTGCACGCCGATGATGCGTGGCATATGGTCGATCCAGCCCAGGGCCTGCAGGTCCCGCAGCCCTTTGTAGACGGCGCCGATGATGCAGCCATCCCCAACGGGGACGAAGACTACGTCCGGAGCCTGCCACCCCCTGGCAGGCCCCATCCCGGCGGAGAGTTGCTCGCACACCTCGTAGATGACCGTTTTCTTGCCCTCGCTCATGTAGGGGTTGTAGCCGGTGTTACGGTTGTACCAGCCGAACGCCCGAGCGGCCTCCAGACAGAGGTCAAAGGCTTCATCGTAGGTTCCGTCAACCAGCAGCACAGTCGAGCCATATGCGAGAAGCTGAGCGATCTTCGCCTCCGGCGCGGTCCGGGGGACGAAGATGACGTTCGGCTGAGCG
Organism: Thermoflexales bacterium; assembly: GCA_007123205.1. GTDB lineage: Bacteria > Chloroflexota > Anaerolineae > B4-G1 > B4-G1 > SKLM01. Next base: position 2,051 of record SKLM01000233.1, on the reverse strand, counting down.
ACAGCCGCGCATAACCCGGAGAGGGCTGCTGCGGCGTTCCCTGTGCTGGCCGTGGTGATGACATCGTAGGCCTCTTCACGGGCCTTCACCACGGCGACGGCCGAAGCACGATCCTTGAGGGATGCGGTGGGTTGGCGACTGTCATCCTTGACCCACAGGTCTTCCAGGCCTAACTGGCCGGCGAGGCGGGGCGCCGATAGGAGAGGCGTCCCGCCGACGCTCGACAGCGTGGTTCCCCGCGCCAACCGCTCGGCCACCTCAGAGGCGACGGGCAGCAGCGGCAGATAGCGCCACATAGAGCATAGTGCGCCCTTGCTGAGCCGGTCTGGGTCGACACACCGCGCGATGGCGTCGTAGTCGTAGAGTACGTCGAGAATGCCGTCGTCTCCGTGCGCAGGGCAGACGTAGTCAACCTCGTCGACGCTGTAGGTTTCCCCACAGATGGTACATTTCAGTCCAAGGATCTGGTCCATAGAGACTCCCCCGGGTGATCGGCGACCGGTGCATCGAAATGCACCTTATCACCGAATGATTGATCCGACTGTTATCAGCATCGGACACTGATGAGCTAAGGCACGATACGCGTGCCGGTCTCCCCCTTCAGCGCGCGGGCGATGCTCTCGGGGTTGGTGATGATCGCTTCCTGCCCTTGAGCAAGCGTGAAGAAACGCTCGTGCTTCAGTTGAACCGCAATGCCCCCGTGGGACACACGGAGACGCAGAGACCACACCATCGGCACAACGATCTGTCCAGGAGCATCCGTCCAGGTCTCAGATTTCGGGCCCTGTAGGCGCACACGGTCACGCAGCGACCACACTGACTGCAAGCATCTGGGTCGAAGGCGAATGACAAGACCGGAGGGCCATCCTGTTGGAGAGAGGGAAGAGCGCTGCCGCGCAGCCTCGACAGCTGCCGGATGCCCCGCTCGTCCAGCCAGCCCTCCAGACTCGCCAAGGTCGCTCCGAACCAGTCCAGTCCCTGAAGCAGCGGTGCGGTGTGGGCTCCAACGGCTGTGGCCCCAACCATCACCATCTCCACTGCGTCCTCAGGTCGGACGACGCCGCCGGTGCCGACCACGGGCACGCTTTGGTGGAGACATATGTCTGCCACGGCCTGGACGGCGATCGGGTGGATGGCCTGGCCGGATAGCCAGGCGCGGGACCCGGGGCGCGGGCGACCTGTCTCCACGTCGATCTCGAGCACAGGTCCTATGGAATCGATGGCGGTGAACCCATCAGCTCCAGCCTTGACACAGGTGGCCACTACGTCGCGAAGGCCGGCCCAGTTGGCGCTCACCTTGACCAACACCGGGATGGTGACCAGTCTCTTCGCTTCCGCCACCATGGGTGCCGCTTCAGACGCTTCGTACGAGACGAGCTCCAGCATGTCCACGCCCGTCCCAGCCAGCGGACCCGCCAGGCAGGCGACCTCGCCGGGCGTGTGTCCCGTGCTGGCGATCAGCACCCCGTCGCGGGTAGCGAGGGACGGCAATTCCTGATCGATCCACCGCTGAGCCGACAGATCGGACCAGCCCTCGGTGTTCAGCAAGCTGCGTCGCCCTGATCGGGCGATGTGAGGCACGGGGTTGACCGTGGGCTCCTGGCGAATCGTCTTGGTGACCACGGCTGCCGCCCCAGCAGCAAATGCCGCGCGGATGGCTTCCGCGTTCCAAGAGAGCGGGCCCGAGGCGAGGACGAGCGGGTTGCGGAGATGAACGCCGCACAGATTTACCCTTAGGTCGGCCATCGCTGTCTCTGCGAGTCTATCGCCGTTGCGGGCACGCGGCCGGTCCATGGGGCCCATCGGCCTCACATCTGCCAGAGACGAGCGGCAGACTCGGCGACCTGGTGGCGCACTGCCTCCTCATCCACGCCCAGGACCTCACCGTCGCGCATCAGCCAATTGCCAGCGCACATGACGCCGCGAAGATCGACCGGGTTACGCCAGAGAAGCAGCTGCTCCGCGATGTTGTCGGGGCCAAGGGGCGTCGGCAAGTCCGCCTGAATCAGCAGCAAGTCGGCCTGGCTCCCGGGTGTCAGAGTGCCCACGTC
>SKLM01000170.1 GCA_007123205.1 Thermoflexales bacterium | reverse complement strand
GTTGATCGACGACGGTGGCACCGACCACGCGCCCCTTGGCCGTCATCAGGTCGACAGCCCGGACGTGGTTCGTGATAACTGCACCCTGCAGGTGAGCGGATCTGGCAATCGTCAGGGTCAGCCGGGCATCGTCCGTCCAGGCGTCGTAGAACCGGGCGGCTCCGAGCAGGTCTCGCTGTGAGACGATGGGCTCTCGTTCCCGCACCTGGGACCTGTCGAGCCACGTATGGCGCTGTACGCTACGGAAGAGGCCCAGTGCATCGTAGAGCGTTAGCCCCAAACGAAGCTTCCAGGGTGCCGGCTTCTGGCCGCGATAGAGCGGATAGAGAAAAGGCAGAGGACGGACCAAGCGAGGCGCGATCTGGCGCAAGATCCGGCGCTCGCAACAAGACTCGAAAACGAGCTTGAACTGGTAGTACTCCAGGTAGCGGATGCCGCCATGGATGAGCCGCGAGGAGCGCCCGCTGGTACCGCTGGCGAAGTCTTCCTTCTCGACCAACGCGGTCCGCATGCCGCGCATCGCCGCGTCGCGGGCGATGGCCACGCCGGTGATACCGCCACCGATGACCAGCAGGTCAAATTCGCCGTCCGCGAGATGATCAAGATTCTGCTGCCGGGACGCGGCGGAGAACGGAGCTGCCAGAGACGGCGGGCGCTTGGTCTCGTTACCGTCGGGCTCATCATGCCAGTCCAACGCGGTCTTCCTCTCCTGCCCCATCTGGCAGTTGCCGCCGGCTCCTACTCGAGCAACAGAATGCCTGGATTCGTGGTGCCATCGGGATCGAGAGAGCGCTTGAGGCTCCGCAGTGCCCTCACACCGGTCTCACCGATTTCCTGCTCCAACCACCGGGCGTGATCGCGGCCTACCGCGTGGTGATGGGACAACGTCCCGCCAGCATCCAGGATGGCGTCCGTTGTGGCCTGCTTGATCCCCTCCCACTGCGCCTGCTTCACCAGCGGGTCCGATGTGGGGATCTGTTGCCCGAGGTAGGTCGAGTAGAGCGAGGCGCCCTGAGGATAGGCGTGGGAGACGTGGGTCATCACATATCCAGGCCCTCCGCCGTTGGCCGTGATCGCGTCCTTCAGCGTCCCGACCACCGTCTGGTACAGGGACATCAGGTCTGACCAATTGGTCGCTGTCTCCAGAGTGTCCACCAAAACTCCGTGGCTCAGGAGGGTGTCGCGTAGATACGGCTGGGCAAACCGCTCGCGCTTCCAGGACTGGCCAACGGAGCGGCCCACCAGGAGGCCACCGTGGTCGCGGCAGATGTCCGATGCCAGCGACCATTGCTGGGGGATCCAATGGGACCCTCCGTCGAACCCGAGCAGCATCAACGCGGTGGATCCTGTGAGGGAGTATCCGCGCACTCTCAAATAGGCCTCGGCGGCCCGGTCGATCCAGCGACGCAGCCCGCTGTGTTCCCGAGCCAGCACGGCGAATGCTGTGGTCTCTGGCGCGTCCGAGAGCCGAATGATGGATGGCCGCAGAGAATCGCTCTGCATCAGATCGCGGAAGGCAACCACACCATCCTCCAGACCGCGGAACAGGATCCCTCGATAGTCCTGCACGTCCGGTTTAGGACGGATGCACATCGTTGCTTCGGTGATGACTCCGTAGATGCCTTCGGATCCGACCATCATATCGCGGACGCTGGGCCCGGCGGCTGTGGCCGGCACATCCTTGGTCTCGATGGGACCCACGGGCGTCACGACCCGAACGGCCTGAGTCATGTGCTCAATCTTCCCGTATCCGATCGAAGTCTGGCCGGCGGCTCGGGTGGCGATCCAGCCCCCGAGGGTCGAGAACTCGAAAGATTGGGGGAAATGGCCCAAGGTGAAGCCGTGCCTATTCAGCTGCGCTTCAATCTCGGGCCCTGTGGCTCCAGCCTGGATGCGAGCAGTGTGCGACTCCCGATCGACCGACAGCACTCGGTCCAGTCGCGCCAGGTCAAGGGTTAGCGTCGGCCTCCCATCGCCGGGTGGCTCGACGCCACCCACCACGGAGCTTCCCCCACCGAAAGGGACGATGGCGACGTCTCTCTCAGCAGCCCACGCCAGAAGCGCACCGATCTCGGCCTCATGGTTGGGGTAGACGACCGCATCGGGCGGCGTCCTGATGCGACCGGCGCGGAGGCGGATCAGATCGCGATAGGATTTGCCGTAGGCGTGCTCAACACGAGTCCGTTTGTCAGCAAACACGGAATCACCGTCCACAAGGTCTTCCAGGGACGCGAGCGTTGGCCCCTCGAACCGAGACGGCGGCAGGGATATGTCCTCCAGTGCCTTTGGCGCAGTTTCTTCCTGCAGCGCCCCGTCGGGAAGGCCCAGCCACTCCTGAAGCGTGGGCCAGAAATCGGGCCTCCCCTCCAATGAGTACGATTTATCGAGCGTCCCCCAGCCCCACCAGCGCAGGTTCTCTATGTCCATACGTCTTCACCCTTAGCCAATGGCTTAGCTTCGCACGCTAGCCTCGTCCAATCGAAGCCGCGCCGCCCCAGTCCGAGTCTCCGTTTCGCCGCCGTGCCCGTCTGTGTGGGAGTCCTCAGCGGCTTGGGGCGGCCAATCGGAGGGCACGGGGGATCACTTGTGGATCGCTTTGCCGAACACGTCGTGGGCGGCCTCCATCAGCACCTCGCTGAGGGTGGGATGGGCGTGAACGGAGCGTGCTATCTCGTGGGGGGTCAGTTCCCAGTTACGAGCCAGGACCAGCTCCGGCAGCAGCTCCGTCACCTCGGGGCCGACCAGGTGGGCACCGAGGATCTCGCCCGTGATGGCGTCGGCGACGATCTTCGCGAAGCCGTCTCGCTCGCCAAG
>SKLM01000291.1 GCA_007123205.1 Thermoflexales bacterium | reverse complement strand
GCACGCGGCTTAGCTTCGCACGCGGCTTAGCTTCGCACGCGGCCTGACGCCACTCCGCTCCGCTGCGTGGCTAACTACGAGCAGAGACTCCGTCCGGAGTTTCTTCCATTCAGAGTGGTGCGTGGCCTGGGGCTCATAGCGCGAGCTTGGCAAGCTGGGCACCATGGGTGTTCTCAGAATGACAAACGCAGTTGCAGTATCAGGGACGCCCCTGGCGTCGGCAGGGACAGTGCGAGCTATGGTTGATAGCGCAACGGATCCTGCGGCACGCCGTGCCGGCGGATCTCGAAGTGAAGGTGAGGGCCGGTAGACCAACCGGTTGATCCGCACAGGCCGATGACGGCACCCTGACTGACCGCCTGACCCGCGCTAACGTGCAGCCTGCTCAGATGCGCGTACCGGGTGACGTAGCCGTTGCGGTGGTCGATTTCAACCAGAATACCGTACCCCCCGCTCCATCCGGAGATGGTCACCACGCCGCTGTCCGCGGCGTACAGCGGGTCTCCCAGACGACAGGCGTAGTCGAGGCCAATGTGTCCGGGGTTGCGTCGATCGCGGAAGTACCATCCGGAGACTCGCCGGCTCCCCGTGGGTAGGATGAAGTAGTTCCTGGCCGCCGGCGCCGCGACGCCACTGGCACTGCTGACCCTATAGGCATAGGTCTGGGTAGGCTCAGGTTCGGGTGGCGTCCACGTAATCTCCCAGCCCGTTCCCTGGGGTACAACCAAGAGTTGGCCCTCGTAGAGGCTGTCTCCCTCGACCACGTCGTTCCATTGGTTGTAGAGAGCCGATGGTTCCACATCGTACTCAGCCGCGATACTGCCCACCGTCTCGCCCGCGCTCACGGTGTGATATACGCCGTCCACGGGGAGGATGAAGAGCTGTAGTCCCGGGCGGATGAGCCATGGGGCGTCCTGAATCGCCTCGCTGTTGCTCCACACGATGGTCTGGGGCGACAAGCCGTGCTGATATGCGATGGTGGAGATATTGTCGCCTTCCCTGACGGTATAGGTGATGACCTCGGCGCGAGGGCGGTCGGGGAACGTTGTATGGAGTACCGGCTGGCGAGCAATCGTGTCTGAGGTGTTGGAACGGGACGGCTGGCTGTTCGTAGCAACGGGATTGGGCGAAGGGGTGGGATCCTCGGCCGTGAGACTCGCTACAGATAGGGTGTCACCATCCCCTGAGCCACCGGCAGCGATCTGGGGTGCAGGTATCGTCAGATCGCTGAGGCCGATGGCCGTCAGAGCTAGGACAACAACAGTGAGGTGAGCGGTGGTGCGAATCAGCAGGGGGTGTCCAGTACCTGACTCTCCACGGACACGCCCGACCATCGTCTCGCACCAAGCCACCACGTGCCCAAAGAGGCGGGAGGGGCCTGAAGAAGAAGGAGGTGACTGGCGCTCCCTGTCGGTCGATCCCGGCAGTGATATCTCCATATATTCTGGTCAGAGGTCACGCAACATCAGTCGCTAGCCTCAGGGCGGCATTATATCACAGAACCGAGGGGGGGCAAATGGGAGCCAAAGCGTGGTGAGCGATCTCCCTCACGTCATAGCGCGCCCGTGCCTTCGGCTCTGCCCGCGATATGCCGCCGTGGGCCTGCCCGGCCAGCGGCTTTGCGCGGCCACGCGGCAGTCGGCCGGGAGGCAAGGGGTCTGCGCAATGGGGACGGGCAGAACCCGAGTCCCGAAAAAGGTTCCTTCAAGGGGCTGCCACCACCGCGTCACACACATCTCGCCCAGCCCAGTCCCGCTGGAGATGATCGGCGTCAATCAACAAGCACTGGGGCGGACTTGTCCAGACATCCCGCCGACTCCCTTCCGGAAGCCGCCAGCGAAGCACCACCTATGGCACCGGCAGGCGTATCGGACGTGGGTCCCGGACCCCTGTGGCATCCCTGTAGTCGAGAAGCGATCCTCTATGTCTCGTCAAACCCGATCCGCGCGGCCGCGAGGGTCGATTCGTCCTGCCATTGACCGCTCAGCACCAGGCGCGACATACTGCGCGCCGTGCCCCTGTTATCGAAGGTGAAGCTCACGCGCCTGGATGGGACCCGGTACTCTGCCCGCAGTGCCTCGATCTCGGCCTCGATCTGTGCTTGGATGCTGGCGGCCTCTTCGGGCAGCAAGAGGACGTTGTTGGCCCGGCATCCCCAGCCCTTTTCACAGTGACAGGCAACAGCGATGCCGTTTTCCACCAGCTCCCAGCTACGCACGGCGATGTTCTTCCAGCCCTTGGTCAGCACAAAAGCGGTCACGACGGGTGTATCCGGTTCGACCTGCACGGCGAGCCGGTACCCGGTGACGGCCTGTGGTTTCTCTACGGCAGGGCGCGAGGGCTTGCGCTCAGGCGGTGTGGGTGGCTTGGGAGGTGTCGTCGGCTTTGCAGGCGGCTCCTCCCTGGGTGCGGAGACGGGTCGGTCTTCGCGGTCTCGGGACGGTAGCGGCTCGGGGGCAGGGAGGCGAGCTGGCTGACCGTCGGCAGCGTGGCAGAGTCCGACGTGTTCGCTGCAAGTGCCGCGATCGCAGGTCTGGCAGCGGTTGAGGCTGCGAGTGCATACCGGTCGCTCGCAGACCGCACACGCGACCATCTGGGCGTGGCATAGTTGGCAGTAGACCCGTTTGCAGTCGACGCACTGCTGCGGCAGCAGGCAGTCCTCATGGGCCAGGTGCCCGCTGCTGCACAAGATCAGCCGGGTCGCCGCCCGCCCACACACATCACAGACCAGCGGCTCGATGCGCTGCAGCAGGGGATCCCACACCGCCATACGCGTGACCTGGGCAGTGCGGTTCTCGATGCACAGCGGCAGAAACAGCTTAGG
>SKLM01000144.1 GCA_007123205.1 Thermoflexales bacterium | reverse complement strand
TGCGCCAATCCTCTCTCGTGACCCCGTCCGATTACCTCAAACTCCAGCAAGTCCACCTCCCTGTCAGATCACTCCCCAGCTGACCTTCCCGACTCCGGCGCCGAGCGCGGCCCACTCGCATCTTCGACCATACGGTACTAACCTGTTGTGTGATGCATCACGTGCAGTCGCCGCTCGGTGGCGTAACGCTGGAGCCCGGCCGTCGTGCGCAGCTCGCCGCCCAGGTGGCGCAGCCCGGCGGCGGTGACGGGGAGCCCCCTCCCTGCCAGCGCATCAGCAGCTGCGTCGTAGACCGACTCCCCGAACTGTTCCGCGACGGGGATGACGTGCCACATGTAGGAGGTGACGTCGGCATTGTGCCGTCGTTCCTCATCAACCAACGCCTGCAAGCGTCGCCTGGAAGGAAGCGGGCCGAACACAGCCGGCTGCATCGGAACTTCAACCGCCCCGGCGAGCCCTTCTGGACGCTCCAGGCCCCCAACGGGAGAGCCGGTGCCCGCTGTCCGGCCGGGCTGCCAGGCTGGCTCACCCCCGGGAACCCCGTCCAGGGTCGAAACGCGCTCATCCTCATCCGCGGCGCTCAGGCTCCGCCATCCCACCTTCCTCGACGTCTCCTTCGAATAGCTCCATTGGAGACCGGGATCGTCAACGATCCGTCGTATCTGATGACAGTAGCCGTCGCCCCGCAGCAGGTGCGTGGGCTGTCGCATCATCACATGGGGTGACCATCCCTGGACGGTGGCGAAGTCCCTCATGCACCACGCCAGTCCGATCTCCGGCGAGCCCAGCTCGAGGAATACCTCCTTGTGGCAGCGAAACACCACCAGCTCCCAACGGTCCCTCTCGAGCACCGGGACGGCTGAGCAGCACCCCCTGGCGAAGACAGGATCCTCGTGCCAGCTGCGGGCCTTCTCGAGCATCGTTGCGTACGGATCTCTCTCGAACTTCTCGCGCCAGGCCAGACCCGCTTCGTAACCCAGGTCCCACCAGGTCTTCTCGACGAGGTCAAGAACGCTCTCGCCATCGAAGGCATCGGCCAGCCGCTTGACCAACTCGCAATGGGTCCCATACCATTCCCGCTCCAGGACTGCCCACTGCTCAAGGAGCAGGCGTCTCTCGACTCTATCCGGTCTGCTTGCTGAACCGACCTGCCCGTTGGCGTGTCCCGGGCTTAGCTTCGCACGCTGGCTTAGCTGCGCACGCTGGCTTAGCTTCGCACGCTGGGGCCCATCCACCGACTGCGCCGTCACGTCCTTCATCGCCTGGCCTCCCTCATCCCAAGCCGCTGGCGGCTTGGCCCACGTCTTCCATCCCCTTCACGCTTCGCATCCAACGAATACGGGAGCCCATGGCTTAGCTTCGCACGCGGCTTAGCTTCGCACGCGGCTTAGCTTCGCACGCGGCTTAGCTTCGCACGCTTGATCTGCTCCGGCAAGGAGCCTCCGCGACCACGGCTGAACTCAGCAGCCACTGAGTTCATCAGCCGCGGAGCTCATCAGCCGCGGTCCGGATCGTCGGCCCTCCAGCTGAGGCAGAAAGTGAGCTCCCTCGCCCCCTTCGCGACGCTGCAGCGGGTCGGACGCTGCTTACACGATCTCTGCACCAAGCTGGGAGAGCAGCGCCCGAATGCCCTCTTTGATCTCCGGCGTGACCGCCTCGTCTCGGGACGGCAGCCGCGAATGGCCTCCCTCCAGCCCGACCAGCTCCATGAAGGGCCGCACAAAGACTCCTTCCGCAGCTGTCCGCTCAGATATCGCCTGCCTGATCTTCCCGTACGGCACCATGAAGGCCTCATACGCCTCGCGCGCCTCCACGTAATTCTTCGCCTCGAGCAGGTCCCACACGTCAAGACAGAACTGCGGATAGTAGTTGGGCACGTGACTGACGAAGGTGCGCGCCCCGCGCATATGGGCCTCCACAGCCAGGAACGTGTTGTTCACCACCGCCACCTTGGGCAGGAAGCGGCGGAGCCCCGCGTAGAACTTGTCTATGTCCGGCGACGCCCACTTGACCCCGACGCTGTTGGGAATCTCCAGCAGACGGTCGAGCACATCCAATGGCATGTCGTACTTCGTGCCCGTGTACCAGTGGTTGTATATCGCGAATCCGACATCGACTTGACGTGCGATCTCCTCCATCCACGCGACCAGGTCTTCCGTCCTTATGTCGTAGTAGAAGGGCCCCGATATCTGGATCGCGTCGATTCCCAGGTCCGCACATCTCTGACCGATGGCAATACACTCCCGGATGTCGCAGCTCTGGGCACCGGCGATAACGGGCGCCTGATCGCCCACCACCTCGGCCACCGCGGTGATCACCTGCTTCCGTTCCTCCACGTCCATGACGCTGAAGTCCCCGCCGGACCCCGCTGCCAGAAAGATGCTGTTTCCCAACCGAGCGCCCTGGTCAAGGATATACTGCACATTACGACGAAGGGCTGGTAGATCCAGCTCCCCGTCTTCCTTGAAAGGTGTCACGAGCGGGATGAGGACCCCGCGCCAACGCGACTGTGCTTCCTCTCGTGTGATCATAGTGTTCAACTCCTCGTGCCATAGCGTTAGCAGGTTGCACGTTGCACGTTTGACGTTAAACGTTCAACGTGCAACGTGCTAACGCTATAGTATGAGGAGTTGAACACTATGATCACACGAGAAGAAGCACAGTCGCGTTGGCGCGGGGTCCTCATCCCGCTGGTGACACCGTTCAAGGAAGACGGGGAGCTGGATCTACCAGCCCTTCGTCGTAATGTGCAGTATATCCTTGACCAGGGCGCTCGGTTGGGAAACAGCATCTTCCTGGCAGCGGGGTCCGGCGGGGACTTCAGCGTCATG
>SKLM01000432.1 GCA_007123205.1 Thermoflexales bacterium | reverse complement strand
TGAGCGACGCCCCCGCCGAGTGCCAGGTACCGTCGGGAGCGCCGAGGGCCGGGCAGCGGCGAGGGGGTGCCGTTGAGTCGCGGCTAAGCAGGCAACCGGGTATAATCACCCGCAGATATGTCAACCTCGCTGCGGATCGTGCTGGTATTGCTGGGCCTGAGCTTGCTGGCGCTGGCGCTGACCGGGCTGCCCATCTATGAACAGCTGAGCTACGTGTGGGTCTTCCTCCTGGCGGTGAGCTGGATCTGGTCGAAGCTCTCCCTGGATGGGGTTTCGCTGGAGCGGACCACACGCAGTCGGCGAGCCCACGTCGGCCAGATCTTCGAGGAGCGCTTTATCGCCGAGAACAAGGGGTTCCTGCCGCGGCTGTGGCTGCAGATCCGGGATCGATCTGACCTCCCTGGATCGCGGGGCTCCCGCGTGATGACCATGCTCCACGGCCACGAGTTCCGGAGTTACCGTGCTCGGACCCGTCTGATTCGGCGAGGCATCTTCTCGCTGGGTCCGACGGAGCTGGTGTCCGGCGATCTTTTCGGGCTGTTCCCCGTGCGACGGACAGTGCCGGCAGACGGTGCCTTGTTGGTCTACCCCACGATGGTGGAACTCGATGCGTTCCCTAGTCCGCCGGGATTGCTGCCCGGGGGTGAGGCGCTCCGGCTCCGCAGCCACCACGTGACTCCGAACGCTGCCGGCGTGCGCGAGTACGTGCCGGGAGACCCGCTGAATCGGATTCACTGGCTAAGCACAGCGCGGCGGAATACGCTGATCACCAAGGAGTTTGAGCTGGATCCCCTGGCCGAGATCTGGATCTTCCTCGACGCCGAGGAGCGCGTCCAGGCCGCGTTGCCGCACGCCCTGCCCGAGCACGCCGTGGAGGCGATATGGGCGCCCTGGACGGAGATCGAGTTGAGCCCATCCACTGAGGAGTACGGGGTCTCCATTGCGGCTTCCCTGGCGCGCCATTTCCTCCGTCGTCAGCGGGCCGTGGGTCTGGCCTCCTACCATCAGGCTCAGCGGGGGACCCCCGACATCCTGCCGCCGGACCGCGGCGGGCGCCAGCTGGGGAAGATTCTCGAGGCGCTGGCGCCGTTACGGGCCCGGGGGGATCTTCCCATCTCGGCACTGGTGACGGCCCATGCGCAACACATCCCCCGCGGGAGCACGGTCATCGTGATTACTCCTGCGGCAGAGAATGAGGTGGCTCTGATGGCGGATCTTCTGAGACAGCGAGGGCTCTATCCTGTTGTGGTACTTCTCGATGCCGCCTCCTTCGGCGGTGTGCGGGGCACGAAGGCTGTGGCAGCCGCTCTCGCCACCCTGGGCGTGCCCGCGTGCGAGATAGCGAGGGGCGATGACCTGGTCACCGCCTTGAGGTGTGAGATGGACGCCTTCCCGGCGCGGCCCACGCATGGTCGGCGGCAGGTTACCGGGCGTCTGGTTTGGAGTTGATGGATATGCGCTCATCACGCTGGTGGGACGTTCCAGCCGTTCTTTTGCTTTTGGCCGCTCTGGTGACGGCCGCCGCGCGTCTTATGGCCACAGAGTGGGTGGTTCACCTGGGGCTGGTTCAGACGGTTCTGTTCCTGGGGTTGGCGGCCGGGCTGACGCTGGGCTATAGCATCTTTCACCCTGCCCTGGCAGCGGTCTTCGCCAGCCTGTATGGCCTGTTTGTGGTCCCCTGGCAGCTGATCCTTAACGTGAGCTACGTGGCGGAGGATGTGCTCTGGAGCGATCGACTGATCGTTCTCGTCAACCGTCTAACCCATTCTTTCGAGCTGTTCGTCTACCAACAGCCGGTGCGGGATCCCGCCCTCTTCCTGTTCGCCATGGCGAGCCTCACCTGGGTGCTTAGCGTATACGCCGGTTACTCGCTTACCCGTCGCGCCGAGCCCTGGCGCATCGTTCTGCCCACCGGGGCCGGCATCCTGTTGATCCATACCTCGGACATGTACAGGGCGCGTGGGCTATGGTATCTGGCCGCGTACCTGCTTCTGGCTCTGCTGCTGCTCGCTCGCCTTACCTATCTGCAGCTGCGGCGCCGGTGGGAGGAGGATGGCGCGCGCATTCCGCCCCTGGCAGGCCTGGACATCAGCTACGCCGTCGTTGCTGCCGCCGTGGTGGTGATCCTTTTGGCCTGGACGGCGCCTTCGATGGCCGGTGCTGTCCCGGCGGCGCGGCGAGCCTGGGACCAGGCTACAGCTCCATGGGAGCAGCGGTTCAACGACTTTTTCGCGTCTCTGGAACGTCTGGGGCCACCTCGCCCAGCCCGTTACTACGGCGGCGAGCTCGCCCTCGGCAGCGGAAGCGAGTTGTCCGACGCCCTGGTGGCTGCCGTCCAGGTTCCCGAGGAGAGTGGGCCCTATCAGCGCTATTACTGGCGGGCCCGAGTCTACGACCACTACGCGGACGGCCGCTGGAGCACCAGGGTGTTCCCGGATATCGAGACCGTTCAGCCGACTGCAGCCGACTATCCCCTGCCAGAGCTGGAGGGGCGCGAGACGGTTACGTTCACGTTCACTTCCTATGAGCCGGTGGCCACCCTGCTCGTCGGGCCTCAGCCTCTGTGGGCGAGCCGCGCCGTCGAGGTGAACCTGGCCCACAACCCGGACGGGACCGTCGATGTAGCTGCGCTCCGCGCGACTCCGTTCCTCGAAGCTGGTGAGACCTATGCCGTTCGCTCCTCAGTCACCGCCGCAACGATGGCGGAGCTGCTTGCGGCGGGCACCGATTATCCTGAGTGGGTTACGGACCGGTATCTGCAGCTCCCGGAATCCCTCACGCCGCGTACGGAGGAGCTGGCTCGAGAGATCGCCGGCGACTACGAGACTCCCTATGAGGCGGTAGCGGCCATCACCCGCTTCCTGCGCCACAACATCCGCTACAGCCAGACGATGACGGAGAGCGCTCCGCGGGATCAGGAGCTGCTGGACTGGTTCTTGTTCGACTACCAGACGGGGTTCTGCAACTACTACGCCTCCTCCCAGGTGGTCCTACTGCGTGTACTGGAGATTCCGGCACGCTTGGCCGTTGGCTTCGGCCCCGGTGAGCGCCAACCGGGCACGAACACACATCTGGTCGCTGAACGGAATGCCCACGCCTGGCCCGAGGTCTACTTCCCCGGGCTGGGGTGGGTGGAGTTTGAGCCCACGGCGTCCGAGGATCCGATCAGCCGCCCGAGGGGCGAGCTTGGGCCTGATGACGACGATAACCGCGACCGCATCCCGCCAGGTGTCGGTTTCAACGATCTGTGGCCCGAGGGCATGGAGATGATGAACGGGTACCTTGACATGCCGCCCGGTGGTAGGGTGCCGCTGGGCCCCGCGACTCTGGCCGCGCGGATTCGCTCGTCGTACCGACTGATAGCGGCTGTCGTTGCAGCGATCCTGATTGTGGCTTTCTGGCGTTGGCGCCGCCGTCGCACCTTGCCGCCGTTCCCGGTGCTGCTGGAGAGGGGCCTCCGGAGTCTGGGGTGGACACCGCCGGCTTCGCTCCGCCGGTGGGCAAACCGGGCGCTGCTCAGCCCCGTGGAGATAGCCTACATAGAGCTCGACCGGGCGCTGTTCCGCCTGGGGGCGGCACCCCGGGTGTCCGACACACCGGCTGAGCGGGCGGCGGATCTGGGTGCTATCCTGCCTGAGGCGTCGGAAGCGGTGATCCGTCTGGTGCTCGCGTATCAGGGAGCGACCTACAGCCCACACCGACAGAGCGTCTACCGGGCAGAGGAGGCCGCGCGCCACATCCGCAGGCTATCCTGGGAGGCGAAGCTCCGTCGGCTCGTGGGATTGGGGTAGAGGGGGCGCCTCCGACCGGACAGTGCATAGCTGCGGCCGGCCCGCAGGGGGGAACCGGCATCAGTGCGTGTAGTCGTGCGCCTGAGTTGGTTGGGCCCATGGTCTCCACGCCGGGAAGCTTGACGCCGGTGGGGTTTGTGGTAGAATGGCAGCTGGATGCCCCCATCGTCTAGTCTGGTCTAGGACACGGGCCTTTCAAGCCCGCGACAGGGGTTCGAATCCCCTTGGGGGTACTCTCCGAAGCCCAACCAATCGCGGTGAGATGCTTCTGTCAAGCCGGCCCTGGGGGCCGGCCGCCGGCCTTGGGGGCCGGCCCACGGCCCCCAGGGCCGGCTTCTTCGGTGGCACCTTCTGGTCGGTGGATCACCTCTCTATGCGAATCTCCCTGACAGGGATAGAGAACACCGGGAACTCCATCCAGTCTCCCCTCCACACCGGTGAGGCGCGAGCTGGTGAGTCCAGGTGGGCATGATGGACTACTCCGGATCACGGCGGCGCAGGGTTCCGGAGTCGACGGCCCGCCCCGTGAGCCCACGGGGCCGAGCGGGGCCGCGCCTGCCCACATCATCTTGATTCGCATCGCCTTCGTGCTACAATAGCCAAAGCTGCCCAGGAGGCGGTGCACCTCGTGTGCTGTCTGCCTGCAGATGGATGTGAACTCTGGCTCCTGCTTCGTGCGGGGTGCAGCGACAATCGGTAACCCGTCAGGAGGAAGGTGGATGTCAGAGCACGAGGGCGACGCGGAGGTTGTGGTGGGGCGGCTGTTGAAGGACCGCGGTCTCACGCTGGCGGTGGCCGAGTCCTGTACGGGCGGCCTGGTGGGGGCCCGGATCACCGACGTGCCGGGAAGCTCGGAGTACTACCGCGGTTCGGTCGTCGCCTATGCGTCCGACGTGAAGGAACGCGTGCTCGGTGTGAATGGGGAGATTCTGCGGCTCCACGGGGCGGTCAGTGAACCCACCGTGATCGAGATGGCCCGGCGGGTGAGACGGCTCATGGACGCCGACCTGGGCCTGGCCGTCACCGGCATAGCCGGGCCTGGCGGGGCCACGGCCGACAAACCTGTCGGCTTGGTCTACATCGGGCTGGTCGCGCCGGGTTGCGAGCTCGTGAAGCGGTTAGTGTGGGAGGGGGACCGCCGCCAGAATCGAACGTGGTCCGCGGATGCAGCCTTGCATCTGGTGCGCGCCTACCTGGAGGAGGAGCTGTGAGGGGTGAGCTGACCAGCGTGGAGGCTGTGTTCACGCCTGAGGGGGACATCACCCCGCGGCGATTTGAGTGGCACGGGCGTATGCTTCCTGTGGAGGGCGTGGGACGGCGCTGGAGGGAGGCGAACGAACGCTGTTTCAACGTGATGGCCATGGGCGGACGCGTCTTCCAGCTTCGACTGAACGAGCAGACGCTGCGTTGGTCGATCGCCCGGGGGCCGGCGCCCGGGGTTGCTGTGTAAGCGGCCTACGACAATGGGACCCGTGACCGTGGTGGAGCAGGACGAGGGTGACGGTCGCTTTCGCACGCTTGATCCTTTCCAGGATCTGGAGGCGATTGTCGAGCTGATCGACCTGGCCTTCGGTGACAAGCTGGATCCCGTGGCTAAGGCGACGCTGGCCCGGATGCGTCAGTTCGCGCGCGGGGGCGTACTGGTGCAATGGCTGTGGGCCATACGCGGAATGGCGGCCGTCTCTCCTGGCCTGGTGTGGGTGGAGGGCGGACGGGTCGTGGGTAACGTATCTCTGCGTCGGGCGCGCCGTCGCGGGGGCTACCTGATTGGGAACGTGGTCGTCCACCCGGATTGGCGCCGACGGGGTATTGCCACGGCTATGATGGAAGCGGCGCTGCGGGTGATCTCCGAGGCCGGAGGTCGCTGGGTGGGGCTGGAGGTGCGCGCCGACAACGTGGGGGCCCAGAAGCTCTACGCCGGGCTGGGGTTTCTTGAGGTGGGAAGGACGCTTCACCTGCTGCGGCCGGAGGGGGTTTCGTACGAGCGGCGGCCGCTGCCTGATGGCATGCGGCGGGCGACGAGTAAGGACGGCGATGACCTGGTGGGCCTGGTGCGGGCCGTGATCTCTGAGGAGCAGCGGCCTCTGCTGGAGGTTCAGGAGAGTGAGTACCGTCCGCATTGGGTCCGCTGGCTCCGATTCCTGCTGTGCGGCGAGACGGAGCAGTGGTGGGTGGCCCGGGGGACGGGCGGGATCGCCGGCGCCGTCCGGGCGGTGCGAGAGAGGGGCGCGTTCCCGAACCGGTTGGAGATCCTCGTCCGCCCCGGGGCCGAAGATGTGGGGCGCCCTTTGGTGCAGCGCGGTGTGGCGAGCCTGAGGGGATCGCCCGGGAAACCGATCGCGGTTGCCCTGCCCACGGGGCTGGATCTGGTAGTTACGGCCCTGGAGGATGAGGGGTTCGATAGGACGCACACGTTGGTTCAGATGAAACGGGGGCTGATCCGGCCCATTCGGGTGAAGTCGAGAGAGGCCGGCGGCCTGGACGAAGTGGGGACCGGGCAAGGTTCTGGTGCGATGGGCGAGGTCGGTATGGGCGGGTGGTCGAAGGCGGGACCGCCCTGGACCGATTGAGCGGGGGCCAGCTGGGCCGACCGGGATGGCGTGATGAGAGGATTTCCCCTCACGGCCCGACCTGGCAGGGCCAGGCCTCTCGCCGGGCGAAAGAGGAGTGGATGGGGCCGGAGCCGGGCTCAGCGCATACGCCGGACGGAATCCGCTCGTTGCCGGTCCTTCACGCATCTGCGCCAGTAGTTTGACAACCGCTGAAGGTCTGATACAATAAGGGGTCTGTGTCATAATCCGGAGCTCTTGGAGAGTTCCGATTCTTGGGAGGAACAGGTTATGTACTACCCGGCGACTAAGTCCTATGCGCGGATAACGGACGCGCAGGCCCTGCCACCTCTGCTCCAGATCCAGTTGAAGTTTTTCAACTGGCTGCAGGAAGAGGGTCTGGCTGAGCTGTTTGATGAGATTTCCCCTATTGAAAGCTACGACGGCAATCTGAAACTCTATCTGCCGGGCTCTGCCGCCCGAGAGGCTCAGTTTGACCTCCGCTATCGGTTTGAGGAACCCCGATATTCGAGGGAGCAGTGTATCGTGCGGGATATCACTTTCGCTGCCCCGCTCACAGTCGGTGTGGCGCTGAGCAACCGTGAGACCGGCGAGATCATCCAGTCGGATGTCTTCTTTGGTGAATTCCCGCTGATGACGGAGAACGGCACGTTCATCATCAACGGCACGGAGCGGGTGGTGGTCAGCCAGCTGATACGTTCGCCTGGCGTCTACTTCGATCTGGAGGAGGATCGGGCCACAGCGATGCGGCTGTGCACGGCGAAGTTGATCCCGGACCGGGGCGCCTGGCTCGAGTTCGGATCGCGCAAGACCGGCTACCTCACCGTCCGTTTCAACCGTCAGCGGATCCTGCCCGTCACGATTCTGCTGCGGGCTTTGGGTGCGGTGGACGACGGAACGGGAGAGGACGTCCTGGAGGATGGGACCGACGAGACGCTGATGGAGTTGTTTAAGGACTCCGACAGCAACCCCGAGCATCAATACATCCCGGCGACCTTCCGACAGGAACCTGATTGGGAGCCCAGCGGGGGACGCACGGTGGCGGAGGAGGCCCTGGTGGAGTTCTACCGGCGCATGCGCCCCGGCGATCCGGCCACGTTGGACAACGCCCGTCAGTACCTGGAGGAGCAGCTGTTCGACCCGCGCCGCTATGATCTGAAGCGGGTGGGCCGTTACAAGCTGAATCAGCGCCTCAACTTCGATATCGACCTCGATCACCGCACGGTCACCAAACAGGATGTGGTCTCCATCGTGCGGCATATGATCCGCGTCAACAACGGGATCGAGGACGCGGATGATATCGATCATCTGGGCAACCGGCGCATCAAGACCGTGGGTGAGTTGGTGCAGAACAAGCTCCGGGTGGGGCTGCGTCGCATGGAGCGGATCGTGGTCGATCGAATGTCCAGCCGTGAGGCGGAGTCGATGACCCCGGTGACGCTGATCAACATCCGGCCGTTCGTGGCCGCCATACGGCAGTTCTTCGGTTCCAGCCGGCTGTCCCAGTTCATGGAGCAGACGAACCCGTTGGCCGAGTTGACCCACAAGCGGACGCTGTCCGCCTTGGGACCGGGCGGGCTGCGGCGTGAGTACGCAGGCTTTGAGGTGCGCGACGTCCACTATACCCACTATGGGCGTGTCTGCCCGGTGGAGACGCCGGAGGGGCCCAACATCGGGTTGATTGTCCGGCTGGCTAGCTACGCGCGCATCAACGATTTCGGTTTTGTGGAGACACCCTTCCGCAAGGTGATCAGCCGGGTCGAGCCGACCGCCGAGGCGCTGGTTGGCCATATTCTGCGCGACGATGTAACCGATCCTGAGAGTGGGGAGGTGGTGGCCGAAGCGGGCACCAGGGTGACGGCGGAGTTGGCCGAGGTGATCGGTGCCGTCGGCCTCCGCGAGCAAGTGCCCGTCGAACCGATGGTCACTGCGGAATACGAGTTTCTGTCGGCTGATCGCGAGGACCGTGCCAGGGTGGCCCAGGCGACCGTGGCCCTGGATGATGAGGCCCACTTCCTGGACGATCGCGTGACGGTGCGGCATGCCGGGGACTTCCGTTCGGTATCGCCCCGCCGGGTCGACTACATCGACATCGCTCCGAGCCAGGTGGTCGGTGTGTCGGCGGCCCTGATCCCCTTCCTGGAGCACGACGATGCCAACCGCGCGTTGATGGGGTCCAATATGCAGCGGCAGGGCGTGCCGCTGCTCGAACCCGAGGCGCCCATCGTGGGCACCGGGATCGAAGGCGCGGCGGCCCGTGACTCGGGTCAGCTGGTCCTGGCTGAGGATGGCGGTGAGGTGATCAGTGTTACCGGACGGGAGATTGTCGTCCGAGGACTCAACGGTGTGCACACCTATCGGCTCCGCAAGTATGAGCGCTCTAACCAGAGCTCGTGCATCAACCAGCGCCCCATCGTCTACCGAGGTCAGCACGTGAAGAAGGGCGACGTTCTTGCCGACAGCTCGTCCACTGAGAGGGGGGAGCTGGCTGTTGGGCAGAACGTGTTGTGCGCCTTCCTATCTTGGGAGGGCGGCAACTACGAGGATGCCATCCTGATCAGTGAGCGGCTGGTTCGCGACGACAAGTTCACGTCCATCCACATCGAGGAGTACGAGATCGAGGCCCGCAATACCAAGCTGGGCACCGAGGAGATCACCCGAGACATCCCCCACGTGGGTGATACGGCTCTGCGGGACCTGGATGAAGAGGGGATCGTTCGAGTTGGAGCAGAGGTGGGCCCGCTGGACATTCTGGTGGGCAAGATCACGCCGAAGGGCGAAAAGGAGCTGAGTCCGGAGGAGAAACTCCTGCGGGCGATCTTCGGCGAGAAGGCCCGGGACGTGAAGGATTCGAGTCTGCGAATGCCCCACGGGGAGCGGGGCACGGTCGTCGACGTGCGGTCCTTCGATCGAGACGAGCATCGCGATCTCCCAACTGGGGTGGAGAAGCGGGTGCGGGTCAACGTGGCCCAGCTGCGCAAGCTCACAGCAGGAGATAAGATCGCCGGACGCCACGGGAACAAGGGGGTCATCTCCAAGGTGCTGCCCGTCGAGGACATGCCGTATTTGGCTGACGGGACACCCGTTGACATCCTGCTCAACCCCCTGGGTGTTCCCGGACGCATGAACATCGGACAGATTCTGGAGACCCACCTTGGCTGGGCAGCCTCGCGCCTGGGGTTCCGAGCCGTATCCCCCGCCTTCGACGGGGCGGAAGAGACCCAGATCGAGGCGGATCTGGCCCGGGCGTGGCTCATCGACCGGGCGTGGAAGGAGATCACAGAGCGGGCCTGGGCGTGGCTGAAGGCCCAGGACTACCCCTTGGATTCGCTGCAGTCCGAAGAAGAAGCGTCTCTCCTTTACATCCTCGCCTGGTTGGAGGATCACGATTACGATGCCGACGAACTGCTTACGGACCGGGTCTACGCTCGGCGGGCGGTGCTTCGAGAGTGGTTGCGGGAGCAGGGATACGACCCGGACGCTGTCCTGGTTTTCGAGAACGATTCGCGTCGGTCGGCGGACCAATATGAGGCGGATCGGCAGGCGCGGGTGGCGTGCCTGCGCATCTGGCTCCAGGACCACGGCCGGGACGTCGGTGATCTGGACGCCGAGGCTGTCGAGCGCGTGGCCAACGAGGTCAGTTTCGAGACCGGCGATCCGCTGCCGATCCTCGGCAAGATGACGCTGTATGACGGCAAGACGGGGGAACCCCTGGACCGGCCGGTCACGGTGGGGTACAGGCCGATTATGAAGCTCCACCACTTGGTGGAGGACAAGGCTCACGCGCGATCGACCGGGCCCTACAGCCTGGTCACTCAGCAGCCGTTGGGGGGCAAGGCCCGCTTCGGTGGCCAGCGGTTCGGTGAGATGGAGGTGTGGGCCCTGCAGGCCTACGGAGCGGCTCACTCGCTCCAGGAGATGCTCACCGTCAAGTCCGACGACGTTCAGGGACGCGTGGAGGTGTACGAGTCCATTGTCAAGGGCCAGTCTGTGAAGGATGTTGGCGTTCCTGCCTCGTTCAAGGTGCTGGTGAAGGAGATGCAAAGCCTGGGCCTGGGTATTCAGGCGGTCACGCGGGACGGTGAGGTGCTTCACTTCGGCAAGGACGAGGAGGAAAAGCGGCCTCCACGAATTGGAATGGGGCTCCTGGATCTGCGCAGGTAGTCTGGTCTGCCCGCCGGTGGGGGGGAGCATCGGAGCTCCTGGAGCGGCAAGCCTTGATACCCGTCAGAGCGTGATTTGACTTCCAGCGGGTATGTGGTAAAATATGCGCTCGCTGAACGGGCAGCGGCTCATGACCCTGCTGCCTGAGTAGTTTGAAAGACGGTTGAAGGAGGAGAGGGCCATCGATACGGGTGGGTGGCCTTTTTCTATGAATCTGCAAAGAGCATTTCGAGATGTACGAGGGAATGGAGGATAGAGGTGCCCACAATTAATCAGTTGGTTCGCAAGGGACGAGAGGTAAAGGAAGGGAAGGACAAGGCGCCTGCCCTTCATTACCGCTTCAACTCGCTAAAGCAGGAGCGGTCGAAGCAGCCTGGTGGTGCGCCTCAGAAGCGCGGGGTGTGCACCCAGGTGCGCACGATGACGCCCAAGAAGCCGAATTCGGCACTGCGAAAGATCGCCCGCGTGCGCTTGACGAACGGGATCGAGGTGACCGCCTATATCCCGGGCGAGGGACACTCGCTGCAGGAGCACTCCGTGGTTCTGGTTCGCGGGGGACGGGTGAAGGACCTGCCGGGTGTGCGCTATCACATCGTCCGCGGCGTTCTGGATTCGCAGGGCGTGGAAGGGCGCAACCAGCAGCGGTCCAAGTACGGCGCCAAGAAGCCGAATTAGGGTGTAGGGTCATTATGCCTCGAAAATACACACCACCTAAACAGGAACTGCAGCCGGACGTGCGCTACGACAGCCTGCTGGTGTCCGATCTCATCAACAGGATCATGATGGGAGGGAAGAAGAGCGTCGCCCAAGGGATTATGTATGAGACGCTCGACCGCATCGCCGAGCGCACGGGCAAACCGCCCGTGGAGGTCGTGGAGCAGGCCATGAACAACCTCAGGCCGTCGCTCGAGGTGAAGCCCCGGCGGGTGGGTGGATCGACCTATCAGATTCCGGTGGAGGTGCCGCGCAGCCGGCAGGCCAGCCTGGCCATGCGCTGGCTGCTCGATGCGGCTCGGAACCGTCCCGGCCATTCTATGGCGGAGAAGCTCGCGGCAGAGTTGATGGATGCGGCAAGTGAGACCGGCGCGGCCTACCGGAAGAAGGATGAGATGCACCGGATGGCTCAGGCGAACCGTGCCTTTGCCCATTATCGTTGGTAAGCAAGCATTCTTAGGAACAGCACGTTTACAACAATCGCGGTCCGGGAAGAGTGAGTGAAGGTTGCAGGTTGGGAAGCAGGCTATGGCGAAGAGTCACTCACTGGACCGCATTCGAAATATCGGCATCATCGCCCACATTGACGCGGGCAAGACGACCACCACGGAGCACATCCTCTTCTACACCGGCCGTACCCATCGAATGGGTGGCGTGGATGAGGGGACGACGGTGACGGACTGGATGGCCCAGGAGCGAGAGAGAGGGATCACCATCACAGCCGCTGCTGTCACCTGCTTCTGGAGAGATCATCAGATCAATATCGTCGATACGCCGGGACACATCGATTTCACCGCCGAGGTCCAACGTAGCTTGAGGGTGTTGGACGGCGGTGTCGTCGTCTTCGATGGGATGGCCGGCGTGGAGCCCCAGTCCGAGACAGTCTGGCGCCAGGCGCAGCGGTTTGGCGTTCCGTTGGTCGCCTTCGTGAACAAGATGGATCGACTGGGGGCCGACTTCGAGCGCGCCATTGATACGATCCGGGAGCGGCTGGTCTCCAATCCCGTGGCGGTTCAGTGGCCGATCGGTCGTGAGGATGATTTTCGCGGCGTGGTGGATCTCCTGAGCATGAGGGCCGTGGTTTGGACCGATAGATTGGGTGCCGAACCTCAGAGGATCGATATCCCGAGGGAGTTGGAAGATCTAGCCGGGGCCGCTCGGGAGCGGGCGATAGAGCAGATCATCGAGACCGACGATGAGTTGATGATGCTCTACTTGGAGGGCGAGGAGCCCTCCGCCGCCCAGCTGCGGGGCGCCCTTCGGCGGGCTACGCTCTCGGGGAAGCTGCAGCCGGTGTTGTGCGGCTCGGCGCTGCGCAATAAAGGGATCCAGCCGCTGCTGGACGCTGTGGTCGACTATCTCCCGGCGCCGACCGATGTTCCGCCCGTGCAGGGGATCAACCCCTATACGGACAAGGTGGAGAGTCGACCGGCTGACCCGGAAGAACCGTTGGCGGCTCTGGTCTTCAAGATCGCCACTGATCCCTACGTGGGGCGCTTGGCCTACTTTCGAGTCTACTCCGGCCAGATCGAGGCGGGGACCCGGGTGGCGAACACGACCAAGGAGCGGAAGGAGCGGGTCGGAAAGCTGCTCCGCATGTTCGCCGACCGGCGCGAGGAGATCGACATCCTGCGAGCGGGGGACATCGGGGGGGCGCCGGGGCTCAAACACACGTTCACCGGTGACACTCTTTGCGGGCCGAGTGATCCGATCATCCTGGAGTCAATCTCGTTCCCGGAGCCGGTGATCTCAGTGGCTGTTGAACCGCGGTCGGCGGCGGACGAGGAGCGGCTCAGTGACGGTTTGCGGCGGTTGGCCGAGGAGGATCCCACCTTCGTAGTCAGCACGGACGGTGAGACGGGTCAGACGCTCATCTCCGGGATGGGGGAGTTACACCTGGAGATTCTCACAGATCGGCTCAAGAGGGAGTTTGGGGTCGAGGGCCGTGTCAGCCGCCCCCGTGTCAGCTATCGTGAGACCGTCACGCAGCCGGCGGAGGGGGAGGCGGTTTTTGATCGCGAGACAGGAGGGCGCCCGCATTTTGCTCACGTCAAGCTGGAAGTGAGTCCGGCGCCGGGAGGGGAGGGATTCGTCTTCGAGAACAGCCTCCCCGACGAAGCGCTGCCCGATCATCTGGTGGATGCGGTGCGGGAAGGGTGTCGGGAGGCGATGGAGAGCGGCGTACTGGTCGGTTATGCGATGATCGACGTGGACGTGCGCTTGATCGCGGCCAGGTATCTGGAGGAGACCGCTTCGGAGTTGGCGTTCAAGGTGGCTGGTACGAAGGCCTTCAACGAGGCGATAGAGAGGGCAGGGCCAGTGCTCCTCGAGCCGTTGATGGACTTGGAGGTGGTGACACCGGAAGAGTACACCGGCGACGTGATGTCGGATTTGAACGCTCGGGGGGCAGAGATCAGGAATATGTCCTCTCGGTCGGAGGGGATACGAGCGATACGGGCCTCCGTTCCGCTGGCGAAGATGTTTGGGTACGCGACGATGCTGCGCAGCTTGAGCCAGGGGCGGGGAGTGTTTACAATGGAGTTCGACCGGTATGCAGAAGTCGATCAGCAGCGAATGCACGCTATCATCGAGGGCGGAGGCTGGTAAGGATCATCAGTGACAACATCCGAAAAGGAGTGAGAAATGGCAAAAGAGATTTTTGAACGCGAGAAGCCTCATGTGAACGTCGGCACGATCGGTCATATCGATCACGGTAAGACCACGCTCACCGCGGCAATGACGAAGGTTCTGTCCCTGAAGGGTTATGCTGAGTTCAAAGAGTACGATCAGGTGGCAAAGGCCGATGCCAAGATGTTCCGCCGCGATGCGACGAAGATCTTGACGGTCGCCATTGCTCACGTGGAGTACGAGACGGAGAACCGGCACTATGCGCACATCGACTGCCCGGGTCACCGCGACTACATCAAGAACATGATCACGGGCGCCGCGCAGATGGACGGGGCGATCCTGGTCATCTCGGCGGCGGACGGGCCCATGCCTCAGACGCGGGAGCACGTGCTCTTGGCCCGCCAGGTGGACGTGCCTGCCATCGTCGTCTTCTTGAATAAGGCGGATCTGATGGAAGATCCGGAGCTGCTGGAGCTGGTCGAGCTGGAGACTCGAGAACTTCTGGATGGCTACGGCTTCCCGGGGGATGAGATTCCCATTGTCCGGGGCAGCGCCTTGAATGCCCTCCAGGGCGAGAGCACCGACCCGGATGCTCCTGAGTACGAGTCCATCTGGGAGCTGATGCGAGCCATCGACGACTACATTCCGACGCCTGAGCGAGACGAGGACAAGCCGTTCCTGATGCCCATCGAGGATATCTTCTCGATCAAGGGCCGCGGGACGGTGGTCACCGGGCGGGTGGAGCGCGGTTCGATGAAGCCCATGACCGATGTGGAGATCGTCGGCCTTCGCGAGGATTCGATCAAGACCGTGGTGACCGATATGGAGATGTTCCACAAGAAGCTCGAGAGTGTGGTGGCTGGCGACAATGCGGGGCTTCTGCTGCGTGGTGTCGATCGGGACCAGCTGCAGCGGGGGCAGGTGGTGGCGGCTCCGGGCAGCATCGAGCCCCACAATCACTTCATGAGCGAGGTGTACGTGCTGCGGAAGGATGAGGGCGGGCGCCACAAGGCCTTCTTCACGGGATATCGTCCCCAGTTCTACATCCGGACGTTGGACGTGACCGGGGAGATCGCCTTGCCCGATGGTGTGGAGATGGTGATGCCCGGCGACCGGGTCAACCTGGAGGTGAAGCTGATTGAGCCCGTTGCGGTGGAGAAGGGCTTCCGCTTCGCCGTCCGCGAGGGCGGGCTGACGGTTGGCGCCGGCGCGGTGACTGAGATCCTGGACTAGGTAAGGGTATGGCGACGCAGCAGAAGATCCGTATCCGGCTCAAGGCGTATGATCATCGGGTTCTGGACGAGTCCGCAAAGCGGATCGTAGAGGCCGCTGAGCGAACGGGGGCGATGGTGGCTGGGCCTGTGCCCCTACCCACGAGGACCGAACGTTTCACAGTGCGGCGCTCCACGTTCGTTCACAAGGACTCGCACGAGCACTTCGAGATCCGCACGCACAAGCGGCTGATCGACGTGATCGAGCCTGACGATAAAACCATCGATTCGTTGATGCGACTCAACCTTCCGGCTGGCGTAGACATCGAGATCAAGCTGTAGAGAGCTGGAGTGGGGAAACGGAGACGGAGGAGGGAGCGACGTGCTTGCTCCCTCCTCCAAGTCGTGGCGTCTGCCGCGCACGGGAGTGAGTGGCCCGCCTCTGGTGATCGGATGGGTGGAGATAGCGCCAGTTCTCCGTCGGGGGGTTATCAGGTGAGTGACAGGAAGGTAGTACGGTGAAGGCAATACTGGGTAAGAAAGTCGGGATGACGCAGATATTCGACGAACGAGGCGAGGCTGTACCGGTTACGGTCATCGAAGCCGGTCCTTGCTACGTGGCTCAGGTGAAGACCGTGGAGCAGGACGGGTATCGGGCTGCTCAGCTGGGCTTCGACGAGGTGAAGGCTCGGAAACTGACCGGGGGCGAGAAGGGCCATCTGAGTCGGAACGACTTGCCTCCCTTGCGTCACCTGCGGGAGGTCCCCTTGGGGGATGACGACGAAGTCGAAGAGGGTCAGAAGGTACTGGTGGACGTGTTCGAGGTTGGCGACCGCGTCGACGTGGCGGGGTTGTCGAAGGGGCGGGGTTTCGCCGGCGGTGTAAAGCGATACGGGTTTGCCGGTGGTCCCAAGACCCACGGGCAGTCGGATCGTCACCGCGCACCTGGCTCGATCGGCGGCACGACCGGGACGTCCAAAGTCTGGAAGGGGCAGCGCATGGCCGGACGAATGGGCAATGCGCGTGTCACGGCTCAGAACTTGCGAGTCGAGCTGGTAGACCCCGAACGGAACCTGCTGGCTGTTCGCGGGAGTGTGCCCGGCGCCAGGGGCGGACTCGTTGAGGTCAGGCGAGCGCGAAAGTCGCGCGAGTTGACCACGAGGCGCGGTGAGTGAGGTTCACAATGCATATTCCGATGTATGATATGAAGGGTGAGGTAGCCGGAGAGATCGAGCTGCGCGCCGATATCTTCGAGGCGCCCATCCATGTCCCTTTGATGCATCAGGCTTTTGAGCGTCAGAGGGCGAATGCGCGCCTCGGAACCCACAAAGCGCAGACGACGGGTGAGGTGAACCGCACCACGGCGAAATGGTATCGGCAGAAGGGGACCGGGCGGGCGCGACACGGAAGCCGGCGGGTCAACCTGTTCGTGGGTGGTGCGGTGGCGCATGGGCCGAGGCCGCGGGACTACAGCAAGAAGATGCCCCGCAAGATGCGCCGGGCTGCGCTGCGGGCTGCCCTGTCCGCGAAAGCGCAAGCGGATCAGATTGTGGTGGTGGATTCGTTGGAGATGGAGACATCCAGGACCAGGACCATGACGGCAGCCTTGGAGAGCTTGGGTGTGGATGGGAGCGTCCTGCTTCTGCTGCCAGAGCGGGACGAGGTGGTGGAGCGGGCGTCAAGGAACCTGCCCCAGGTCAAGATACTGAACGCGAGCTATCTGAATGTCCGCGATCTGCTATCGTACGACAAGATTCTTATGCCGGTGGACGCGCTGCAGGTTGTAGAGCGAATTCTAGGGTAGGTGAGCTATGAATCCTTACGAGATTATCGTCCGACCGGTTGATACAGAGAAGACGCGCTTCCAGGCATCGGAGTTCGGGAAGTACGCCTTTCAGGTCCACCCGAAGGCCAACAAGATCGAGATCAAGAAAGCTGTTGAGGCCATCTACGAGGTGGAGGTGGAGAAGGTCCACACGATGATCGTGCCTGCGAAGCTGGGCTGGCGGTCGTACAAAGGGCCGTGGAAGAAGGCTCTCGTCACCCTGGCCGAGGGGGAGCGTATAGACGTGTTCGAGGGAGCGGCCTAGTATGGCAGTGAAAGTCTATAACCCGACGTCGCCGGGTCAGCGCGGTCGAACCGACCCGACGTTCGATGAGATTACGAGGACGGAGCCGGAGCGTAGCTTGTTGCGACCGTTGCACAGGCGAGCCGGGCGAAACGTCCAGGGTCGTATCACGGTGCGGCACCGGGGTGGGGGGCACAAGCGAAAGTATCGGCTCATCGATTTCAAGCGTGACAAGACGGGGATTCCCGCCGTGGTCGACAGCATCGAGTATGACCCCAATCGGTCAGCCCGGATCGCCCTGTTGGTCTATGCCGATGGTGAGAAGCGGTACATCATCGCGCCTCTGGGGCTGCGGGCGGGGGATCTGGTGATGAGCGGCACGAACGCCGAGATCGATGTGGGGCACGCCCTCCCGCTGGAGCGGATTCCCACGGGAACGATGGTCCACAACGTGGAGCTGAACCCGGGCAAGGGCGGTCAGATCGCCCGGTCGGCGGGGACATCGGCCCAGGTCATTGCTAAGGAAGGGAAGTACGTCTCGGTTCGCCTGCCGAGCGGCGAGATTCGTCGGTTTCAGCGGCAGTGTATGGCGACCATCGGTCAGGTAGGCAACGTGGAGCACGGTCACATCAAGCTGGGCAAAGCGGGTCGCAAACGCTGGAGAGGGTGGCGACCGACGGTCCGGGGTTCTGTGATGTCACCGCGCGACCATCCCCACGGCGGCGGCGAGGGCCGCACCAGCATTGGTATGCCGAGCCCCAAGACGCCGTGGGGGAAGAAGACGATGGGTAAGAAGACCCGCAGCCCGAGTAAGCCGTCGGATAAGTACATAGTGCGTCGACGGGGGAAGCGCCGGCGGTAGCTGGTCGGGTGTAGGGTCGCAAGGAGAGATCCAGTATGGCACGTTATCCATTTGTGAGTGCAAAACTTCTCGAGAAAGTCGAGGAGATGAACCGACGGGGCGAGAAGAAGGTGATCCGGACCTGGTCCAGGTCTTCGACGATCTACCCGCAGATGGTGGGGCACACCATCGCTGTACACGATGGACGCAGGCACGTCCCGACCTACATCACCGAGGATATGGTCGGACACAAGCTCGGTGAGTTTGCCCCCACGCGCACCTTCCGCGGGCATCGGAGGCAGGAGAAGAAGGGTCGCGTGATGAAGAAGTCCAGGGGGTAGGGGTAGATGGATACTGAAATAGTCGCCCGGGCGAAGCACATCAATATGTCCCCGAGGAAAGTCCGCCGGGTGATCGATCAGGTGCGGGGGCTGGATGTCGAAGAGGCGTTGCACGTGCTCCACTTTCTGCCCCATGCTGCGGCACGTCCTGTGACCAAGGTCATCAACTCAGCCATCGCCAACGCGGAGGAGAACCTGGGGATTCCGCGGGATGAGCTGTTTGTGGCCAAGATCGTGGCTGATGAGGGGCCCGGGGTAAACCCGGGGAAGGGGCGCCGTCGGCGCTACGGGGCACGAGGGCGCGTCAAGATGATCCGTAAGCGTTCTTCCCACATCACGGTCGTGCTGGAAGAGAAAGAGGAGTAAGGAGGAGGAATTTGGGGCACAAGGTTCATCCCTACGGGTTTAGAATCGGCATCATCCGCGACTGGAAGTCGCGCTGGTATGCCGAGGGCGACGAGTATGCCGAGCTTCTGCATGAGGATCTGCAGATTCGCGAGCACATTGAGGAGACTGCTACCCGGAGAGCCGGTATCTCGCTCATAGAGATTGAGCGGTTCCCAAACCAGGTCTCCATAACGGTCTGGACGGCTAAACCGGGCATCGTCATCGGGCGACGTGGGTCAAGCGTGAAGCAGCTGCGCGAGGAACTGCAGGAGCTGACCGACAAGCGGACGAACATCGACGTGCAGGAGGTCGAGCAGCCGGAGTTGGATGCCAGGCTGGTAGCCAGTAACATCGCCTCGCAGTTGGAGAGGCGCATCTACCACGGCCGTGCGATGCAGCGAGCCGTGAGTGCTGCTATGGATGCGGGCGCCGAGGGCATCAAGGTGGAATGCAAAGGGCGCCTGTCCGGATCGCAGATGTCCCGTCGCGAGTGGCGACACGAAGGGCAGGTGCCGCTGCAGACCCTGCGTGCTAACGTGGACTTCGCGCGGGATGAGGCGACCACGACCTACGGCAACATCGGGGTGAAGGTCTGGGTCTATAAGGGCGAAGTCCTTACCGAGGAAGAGGCAGAGGAACAGCCTTTCGTCGTCTAGCGGCAAGGGATGGATAGGGAGTTGAGACGATGTTGATGCCAAAGCGTGTTAAGTATCGCAAGCAGTTCCGTGGTCGGATGAAGGGCAAGGCCACCCGCGGAACCGAGCTGGCCTTCGGGGAGTTCGGCTTGCAGGCTCTCGAGCCGAGTTGGATCACGTCCCGACAGATCGAGTCTGCGCGCACGACCATTGTCCGACACGTGCGCCGCCGTGGGAAGTACTGGATTCGTGTCTTTCCGGACAAACCGGTGACGCAGAAGGCCGCCGAAACGCGTATGGGCAAGGGTAAGGGTGACGTAGATCACTGGGTGGCCGTCGTTCGTCCCGGACGCATTCTGTTTGAGCTTAGCGGTGTATCCGAAGAGATGGCACGCGAGGCATTCCGCAGGGCTTCCCACAAACTGCCCATCGCCTGCCAGTTTGTGAAGCGCGATGACGTTTAGTGGAGAGTAAGCCATGGTAGAACCAAGTGAGATCCGGGAGATGACCACCGACGAGATAGGGCATCGAATCGAAGAAGCACAGAGGGAGCTGTTCGCCCTGCGTCGTCAGATGGATCTGGGACGGTTGGAGGACTTTAGTCAGGTCAGGCGGGTGAAGCGAGACGTGGCTCGGATGAAGACGATTCTTCGAGAGCGTGAGTTGATCGCCGAGATGATGGAGGAGGGGCGGTGAAAGGTCAGCCAAGGGAGTTAGTCGGGACCGTCTTGAGTGCGAAGATGGACAAGACGGCCGTGGTGCAGGTTGAACGTCGCGCACGTCATCCGGTGTACGAGAAGGTCTTGCGCCTGCGCAAGAAGTACAAGGCTCACGATGAGGAGAACCGCTGCCGTACCGGCGATCTGGTGCGCATCGTGGAGTCCCGGCCGTTGAGTCGGGAGAAGCGCTGGCGGGTTGAGGAGATCCTGGAGCGATCCGAGTTGTCGGGGGTCAGGCGATGATCCAGCAAGAGAGCAAGATCCGCATTACCGACAATACCGGCGCACGAGATCTCAACGTGATCCGCGTGACCGGCGGATCGGCGCGGAGATATGGTGGGGTTGGCGACGTCGTCGTTGGCAGTGTGAGGCGGGCGGCCCCGCGTTCTCAGGTGCAGAAGGGAGATATCGTTCGCGCAGTGATCGTGCGCACGTCGAAGGAACGCCGCCGGGCCGACGGATCCAGCATCCGCTTCGATGACAATGCCGCGGTGATCCTGGAGGGAGCGAGCTTGAACCCTCTGGGCACTCGCATCTTTGGGCCAGTTGCGCGCGAGTTGCGGGAACTGGGCTTCATGAAGATCGTCTCACTGGCGCCGGAAGTGGTGTAGGGAGTCAAGGAAGAGGTGGTACGGTGAATCGAATCAAGACGGGCGACACGGTGGAGGTCATCTCTGGAGACGGGCGAGGACTTCGCGGCGAGGTGAAGCGGGTCATACCCGGTAAGGACCGGGTCGTCGTGGCGGGCGTGAACATCATCAAGAAGCATCAACGCCCGATGCGGGCCGGGCGGCAGCAAGTGCAGCCTGGAATCATCGAGTATGAGGGGCCGATCCACAGCTCGAACGTCATGCTCGTGTGCCCATCTTGCAACGAGCCAACGCGCGTCGGGTTCGAGCACCACGGCGGCCGGAAGGTGCGCGTGTGCAAGAAGTGCGACGAGACGATCTCCAGTTAGAGAGGTAGATAGATGCAGCGGTTGAAGAAACGGTACGAAGAAGAGATCCGGCCCCAGTTGATGGAGGAGTTTGGGTACCAGAATGTGATGGAGGCTCCCCGCCTGCAGAAGATCGTGGTCAACGTGGGGGTCGGGGAGGGCCCGGACAACCCCAAGGCGCTGGATCACGCGTTGCAGGACGTGATGACCATTGTGGGGCAGCGACCGGTAGTGACCCGAGCCAAGAAGTCGATCTCGGTGTTCAAGATTCGCGAGGGAGACCCCATCGGCGTCAAGGTGACGCTTCGGGGCTCCCGGATGTGGGCGTTCCTGGACCGGTTGGTCAACGTGGCGTTGGCGCGGCAGCGCGACTTCCGGGGGGTCAAGGACAAGCTGGACGGCCGGGGGAACTATACGGTGGGACTGACAGAGCAGCTGGTCTTCCCCGAGATCGACTATGACTCGGTGGACCAGATCCGGGGTATGGAGGTCACCCTGGTGACGACGTCGGAGACGGACGAGGAGGGACGCCGGCTGTTGGAGTTGCTGGGGATGCCCTTTCGTCGCCCGATTCAGTAGCCGGTATCAGTAGAGAGGAGCACGTATGGCGAGAAAGGCGTTGATCGAGCGGGAGAAGGACCGCAAGCACGAAGTGCAAGAGGTGAATCGCTGCAAACGCTGTGGTCGGCCGCGAGGCTACATGCGTCGCTTTCAACTGTGCCGTATCTGCTTCCGGGAACTGGCCTTGAAGGGCGAGATTCCCGGCGTGAGGAAGGCCAGTTGGTAGCCAGGAGCGGCGCTGGGGGAGTGGGCCGCGGGGGAGATCTTATCCAATGACGATGACTGATCCAATAGCTGACATGTTGGCGCGAATCCGCAACGCTTTGACGGCGGGTCATACGAACGTGACCATGCCTTCCTCCAAGATGCGGGTTGCGATTGCCGGTATTCTAAAGCAAGAGGGGTTCATTGAGGACTATCGGGTGGTCGACCGTCAGCCTCAGCCGGACCTGGTTATTGACATGAAGTATGTCGGCGAGAGGAAGGAACGCCATCCGGTGATCCGGGAGATGAAACGGGTCAGCACCCCCGGTCGGCGCATCTACCGCGGGGCGTCCGATATTCCCTGGGTGAGGGGCGGCATGGGCATCGCGATCATGACGACATCGAGGGGCGTGATGACCGGTCAGCGGGCGCGCCGCCTGGGTATCGGTGGTGAGGTGCTGTGCTACGTCTGGTAGGTGGTTGGAGGAGGAGGTAGGATGTCACGCATCGGAAGAATGCCGATCCCCTTGCCTGAGGGGGTGACGGTACAGATTGACGGGAACAGAGTCACCGTGGTGGGTCCGAAAGGGACCATCGACCGTGAGTTTCACCCGGACATGGAGATCGCCCGGGAGGACACGACGCTCGTCGTGCGCCGTCCGACCGATAGGCGGCGACACCGGGAGCTGCACGGTCTGACCCGATCCTTGTTGAACAACATGGTGGTGGGCGTGACAGAGGGGTACGAGAAGCAGTTGGAGATCCACGGGGTCGGCTACCGGGTGGAGCTGATGAATGACGGATCGCTGGACCTGCAGTTGGGCTTCTCTCACCCCCTGCGAATCCCCACCCCGGAGGGCATCGAGTTCGATGTTCAGCCGCGGAAGAAGATCATCACCGTGAGAGGGATTAATAAGGAGAAGGTCGGCCAGGTAGCGGCGCAGATACGGGCGTGGCGGCCTCCGGAACCGTACCAGGGGAAAGGGGTACGCTATCTCGGTGAGCACGTTCCGCGCAAGGCCGGTAAGGCCGGCAAGATCGGTGCCGGCACCTACTAGACCAGGTCTGAGGAGGGTCGCAGTGGGTCCGCGGGGGGCTTGGTTGGGTGGCCCCCTGTTAGAGGAAGGTTCGAAGGTGAGATATGCCAGAAGTTGATCGGGCAGCAGCTCGTCGTAGACGACACAAGCGCATACGGGCCAAGGTGTCTGGCACCCAGGAGCGGCCGCGTCTCAACGTGTTCCGCAGCCTGCAGCACATCTATGCCCAGGTGATCGACGATTGGGAAGGTGAGACCCTGGTCTCTGCTTCGACCGTCGACTTGGCCATCAGGCCTCAGTTGGACGGACTCTCGAAGACGGAGCAGGCTCGGGTAGTGGGGGAGGCCGTGGCGGAGCGGGCCCTGGAGAAGGGGATTGGGACGGTGGTCTTCGATCGTGGCGGGTACAAGTATCACGGCCGCGTGAAGGCTCTGGCGGAAGCAGCCCGCGAGATGGGACTGGAGTTCTAGGCTTACGGAGGCAGAATGGCGAGAGAAGAACTGGATGAGCACGTCGTAGATATCACACGGGTTGCCAACGTCGTCAAGGGCGGTCGGCGCTTCTCCTTCCGTGTTGTCGCTGTGGTAGGCGACAATCACGGACGGGTCGGCATGGGTATTGGGAAGGCGCGCGGGGTGCCCGACGCGATCCACAAGGCGATGGACCGCGCCCGGGAGGAGATGATCACGGTACCGCGAATGGGGTCCACGATTCCCCACGAAGTGACAGGGGTTTGCGCAGGAGCGCAGTTGCTCATGAAGCCAGCGGCTCCCGGTACGGGTACCATCGCCTCTGAGAATGTGCGCGCCGTGTTCAAGGCGGCGGGCATAGATGACGTGCTCACCAAGTCCCTCGGCAGCCCCAACGCGCTGAGCGTTGTGCGGGCGGCGATGGACGGTCTGACGAGGCTCCGGAGCGTCGAGGACGTGGCGCGTGAGCGGGGCGTCCCGGCGGAAAAAGTGATGCCGTTCTGGAGTCGCGGCCGATGACCGGGAGACTGCGCATCACGCTGACCAAAAGCCCGGTTGGTTACCGAAGGGATCAGAAACGCACGGTCCGGGCTCTGGGTCTCCGCAGGATGAACCAGACGGTGGAGCTTGGGGACACCCCCACCATCCGCGGAATGGTGAGCAAGGTCAGCCATCTGGTGACGGTGGAGGAGCCCGAGGGCGACGAGTAGCGATTGGAGGCGGTTATGAAGCTGCACGAGCTGAAACCAGCAGATGGCGAGAAGAAGAAGCGGAAGCGCGTGGGCCGCGGTAGGGGATCCGGCTATGGAAAGACCGCGGGGCGGGGGATGAAGGGGCAGAATTCGCGCAGTGGCGGTGGGGTGCGGCCCGGCTTCGAGGGCGGACAGACGCCCCTCTGGCAACGACTCGGCAAGCCCCGGGGGGCGGACTTTTCCGATCCTTGGAGGGTGGAGTTCACGCCGGTTAATGTCAAGCGCATCGTTTTGGCGGGCTTTTCGGAGGGCGACGAGGTAACGCCGCAGACGTTGGCCCAGGCCGGCGTGATCGACAACGCCGACGAGTGGATCGCGGTTCTGGGGCGAGGGGAGATCGATTTCGCCGTGACGGTGAGAGCCCATCGGTTTTCCAAGAGCGCGCGTGCGAAGATCGAGGAAGCCGGGGGCACCGTGAAGGAGCTCCCCTGGCAGCGAGGCGGTCGTCGCACGCGGTAGATAGATATTGGTGGAATGGGGATAGCGAGCTAGATAGAGGGATAGGACGATGCTTAGTGCTTTGAAGAGTGCCATGACGTTGCCCGACCTGAGGCGCAAGCTGTTGATCACGCTGCTGATCCTCGTGATCTTCCGGCTGGCCGCGCACGTGCCGGTGCCGGGGGTGGATCGCGCGGCGCTTGCGCAGTTGCTGGCGGGGACCGGCGGTGCCAGCCGGCTGTTCAGCCTGATTGACATGTTGTCTGGCGGGGCGCTCGCTCAGTTCTCGGTCATGGCAGCCGGCGTCTATCCGTACGTGACAGCGTCGATTATCCTGC
The DNA here is from genome assembly GCA_007123205.1 of Thermoflexales bacterium. Classification (GTDB taxonomy): domain Bacteria; phylum Chloroflexota; class Anaerolineae; order B4-G1; family B4-G1; genus SKLM01. Next base: position 5,039 of record SKLM01000432.1, on the reverse strand, counting down.
AGCTCCTGGTTCCGATTATCCCGAGCCTGGAGCGTCTGGCGCAGGAGGGACAGGCCGGGCAGGAGAAGATGAATCAGTGGACGTACTACCTGACGGTGCCCCTGGGACTGCTGCAGGCGCTGGGCCAGATTCGCCTGGTGAACATCAGTGGCCCCGCGCAGGTGCTGCCGGGGTTCGGGTTCGCGACTGCCGATCAGATGATCTCGACCGTCGCCATACTGGGGTCGATGACGGCCGGCACCATGTTCGCCATCTGGCTGGGTGAGTTGATCTCAGAACAGGGTATCGGGAACGGCCTGTCTCTGATCATCTTCGCCGGCATCGTATCGCGGGTGCCCGAGAATCTGATCACCACCTGGGTCCAAGCGCAGGGCGTAGGGCCCGGCGGCGCCCTGATGGGATTCGTGACCATCGCGATCTTTCTCGTCATCACGGCGATCACCGTTGCCTTCATTGTGGTGGTCCAGGAGGGCGAGCGGCGCATCCCGGTCCAGTACGGCAAGCGCGTCCGAGGAACCAAGATGTACGGCGGACAGAGCACGCACATCCCCCTGCGGATCAACACGGCCGGGATGATCCCGCTGATCTTCGCCCAGTCGATCTTGACCTTCCCGGCGGTCATCGCCCAGTTCTTCATCACGGCGGAGAGCCCCTTTGTGGCCAGTCTGGCGGCCGCGAGCATGGATTTCTTCAGCGCGCAGAGCGCTGGATATGGGGTACTCTACTTCCTCGCTGTGGTCGGATTCACGTATTTCTACACCGACGTGATGGTGCAGCAGCAGGATCTGCCCGGTACTCTGCAGCGTCAGGGCGGCTTCATCCCGGGCGTTCGGCCGGGTCGTAGGACGGCCGAGTACATCGATGCCATATACAAGCGCATCACGTTGATCGGCGCGCTGTTCCTGGGCATCGTGGCTGTTCTGCCGTACATCGTGGACATCTTCATGCAGACCAGGCTACTGATCACCTCGGCCGGATTGCTGATTGTGGTCGGCGTGGTTCTGGACACCATGCGTCAGCTTGAAGCGCAGCTTTTGATGCGCCACTACGAGGGATTCATCAAGTAGTCTGGACCAAAGGGTCCGGGTTCTGACACGCTGAGCAGATGGATGCGGAAGAGGAAGGGATGGCTAACGTCGTCGTGATGCTGGGCCCCCCGGGGTCGGGGAAAGGGACGCAGGCCAAGCGTCTGGTGGACGTGTTGGGGATTCCCCACGTCTCCAGCGGCGACCTGTTTCGACATCACCTGAGTGAGGGGACCGAGCTGGGTCGGATGGCCCAGAAGTACATGGAGCGGGGCGAGCTTGTCCCCGATGCGGTGACGGTGGAGATGGTCATCGACCGGCTCCGCCAGCCCGACTGTGAGGAGGGCGTGGTTCTGGATGGGTTTCCCCGGACCCTGACCCAGGCGGAGGCGCTGGATGAGGCGCTCCGCGAGCAGGGGATGGCGGTGAGCGTCGTCCCGCTGATTCACGTTAGCGATGAGGAAGTCATACGGCGGATCACGGCCCGGCGCGTGTGCAAGGACTGTGGTGCCGTGTACAACCTCGCCTTCGAGCGACCCGAGGAGGAGGGCGTCTGCGACGTCTGTGGCGGCGAACTCTACCAGCGGGAGGACGATGATCAGGAGACGGTGCGCCACCGGCTGTACACATATTACCGAGAGACGTCGCCCCTCATCGGCTACTACTTCGCTCAGGGTCTGCTGGTGGAGATCGATGGCGAGCGGCCGATGGCCGACGTTCAGCGTGATCTGCGAGAGGCGGTTGCGCAGGTAGGTGAGCCGGGTTGATCGCACTGAAGACGAGCGTTGAGATCGAAAGGATGCGCCAGGCCAACGACATCGTGGTCGAGGTCCTCCACAGGATGCGGGGATGGGTGGTGCCGGGGGTGACGACGGCGGAGTTGGATCACCGGGCAGAGCAGGTTATCCTGTCACGAGGCGCGACGCCCTCCTTCAAGGGCTACCCGCCCGGGAGTGCACGTCCGTTCCCGGCCACGATCACGACGTCTGTTAACGAGGAGCTGGTGCACGGCATCCCGGGGCCGCGGGTGCTCAAAGAGGGAGACATCATCAGTATCGATGTGGGAGCCATCCTGGACGGCTATCACGGCGATGGTGCGGTGACGCTGCCGGTGGGCGAGGTCGACCAAGAGTCCCGGGATTTGATCGCGGTGACGGAGGGTGCCCTGGATGCCGGGATAGGGGCGGCTCGCGCGGACAACCGCTCGGGCGATATCTCAGCCGCGATTCAGACATACGTGGAGGAGCGAGGATACGAGGTGGTGCGGGAGTATACGGGACACGGTATCGGGCGGAAGATGCACGAGGAGCCCCAGGTGCCCAATCACGGGCGGCCGGGACAGGGCGTGGCCTTGCGGCCGGGTATGACCATCGCTCTGGAGCCGATGGTGCTGATCTCGAGCCCGCGGGTGCGGGTTTTGGAGGACCATTGGACAGTCGTCTCCCGGAACGGGAAGCGGACCGCCCACTGTGAGCGCAGTATCGCCGTCACCGAGGATGAGGCGGACATTCTGACACGCTGGTAAAGCTGGTAGGAGGAGCAGGAGGCAGGACGATGAAGGTTAGAGCTTCTGTAAAGAAGATGTGCCCCAAGTGCAAGATCGTGCGCAGGCGGCGCATCGTGTACGTGATCTGTGAGAATCCGAAACACAAGCAGCGTCAGGGGTAGACGTGTCTACCCGGCGAAGCTTTCGGTATTGTGGGAATAGGGCGTCAGTGACTTTAGTGGAGGTGGATGAGAGATGGCACGTATCGCAGGCATAGACTTGCCGAGAGACAAGCGCGTTGAGGTCGGCCTGACGTACATCTACGGGATCGGCCGGAGCCGCAGCAATGAGATACTGGAGCAGCTGGGAATCAGCCCGGACAAACGTGTTCAAGATCTGACAGAGTCGGAGGTCAGTGGCTTGCGTCAGACGATCGACCGCGAGTATCGGGTGGAGGGCGACCTGCGCCGCAGTATCCAGCAGGACATTCGGCGGTTGAAGGATATCCGCTGCTACCGGGGCATTCGACACGTTCGTGGGTTGCCGGTGCGGGGGCAGCGGACCCGAACCAATGCTCGGACCCGTAAGGGGCCGAAGAAGACAGTGGCCGGTCAGGGTCGCCGTCGCGGCATGAAGAAGAAGTAGTTGAAGGGGGGGATTCTGTGGCAAGAAAGCGGTTTAGAAGGAGAGTCTCACGGGGCCAGGCCCACATTCACGCAACGTTTAACAACACCATCGTGACGTTGACCGACGAGCAGGGGAATGTCCTTTCCTGGGCCAGCGGCGGGTCGGTTGGCTTCAGGGGGGCGCGGAGGAGCACATCCTTCGCTGCCCGACAGGCGGCCAGGACGGCGGCCGGAGAAGCGGCGGACAACGGGATGATGGAGGTCGAGGTGTTTGTCAACGGACCCGGCCCTGGCCGTGAGGCGGCAATCCGAGCGATTCAGTCGGTAGGAATCGAGATCACCGCCATCAACGACGTCACGTCGATCCCCCACAACGGCTGTCGGCCGCCCAAGAGACGAAGAACTTAGATATCGACGGAAGTAACGGAGGAAGTGGAAGTATGGCAAGATATACCGGCCCAGTCTGTAAGCTGTGCCGACGTGAAGGCGAGAAGCTGTTCTTGAAGGGGACGCGCTGCTACTCCCCGAAATGCCCGTTTGAGAGGAAGCGCGGGTACCCGCCGGGCGAGCACGGGTGGACAGCGCGCTTCCGGCGTCGCCGTCAGTCCGACTATGCGCTGCAGCTGCGCGAGAAGCAGAAGGCGAAGCGGATCTACGGCATGCTGGAGCGGCAGATGCGAAGGTTCTACAGGGAGGCAACGCGGCTTTCGGGAGTGACGGGCGAGAACCTGCTGGCCTTGTTAGAGAGGCGTCTCGACAACGTGGTCTACCGCATGGGCTTTGCCGACTCGCGAGCCCAGGCCCGGCAGCTCGTGGCCCACGGTCACTTCTTCGTCAACGGCAGGCGGGTGAAGGCGCCTTCGTACATCGCTAAGCCCGAGGATGAGATCTCAGTTCGGCCGGCCAGCCGCAAGCGGACCTACTTTAAGAACCGGGCCGACACGTTGGATAAGACGGCCGTCGTCGATTGGCTAAGCTTGGATGGGCCGGAGATGACCGGGCGGGTGCTTCGGGTGCCGGCTCGTGAGGAGCTTGACAGTACGCTGAACGACCAGTTGATTGTGGAGTACTACTCGCGGTAGGGGATGCGGCAGCACTAGCGTGGTATCATTCGTGATTTGACGTGAGCCTCTGGGCCCAAGGATTCGATGACGGTGGTCGATGTGCCCAGGGGTTCAGACCTTGCTGAGCGACCCGGCGATGGTGTGTCCGTTGATCGGAGATTCTCCGGAGTGGGGAAGCGTGTCGTGCTCGAGCAAGTCCCTAGAGAAAGAGGAGGCGCCGCTTGACAGTTCAAGTGTTGCCAAAGATTGAGACGGATGTGGTTTCTGAGGAGTACGGTCGCTTCGTGATCGGGCCGTTGGAGAGAGGTTTTGGGATCACCATAGGTAACGCGCTGCGTCGGGTACTGCTTTCGTCGCTGACGGGTGCGGCTGTGACCAAAGTACGCATATCGGACGTCCCGCACGAGTTCACGACCGTTCCGGGGGCGCGGGAGGACGTGTTGCGCTTCATCCTGCAGGTCAAACAGCTGCGCCTGGCGATGGACGGCGAGGAGGTGGCGCATATGTCCCTCCACGCGGCGGGGGAAGGGACAGTGACGGCCGGCGATATCATAGCCCCGCCTGAGATCGAGATACTGAACCCGGATCTGTATCTGCTGACCATCGATGACGAGCAGGCTTCCGTCGACATCGACTTCACCGTGGAGTACGGCCGGGGCTACCGGCCGGCTGACGATGGTGAGGTAGGCGTGATCGGTGAGATGCCCGTGGACGCTGTTTTCAGCCCCGTTCGCCGCGTTGCCTACAACGTGGATAGAGCTCGAGTGGGTCAGGTCACAGACTACGACCGCGTGACGCTGGAGATCTGGAGTGACGGCCGGGTTGAGCCCTTTGAAGC
>SKLM01000387.1 GCA_007123205.1 Thermoflexales bacterium | reverse complement strand
GGCTACTCGCACCAGCGGAGGCAACTGCGGTCCCAGGACCTAAGAGGTTGCTTTTCCGATGAAGATAGAACAGCAGACGGAACGAAATGGAGGGACAGATGAGCGAGATCGACATCGAACGGAACCCTGATGAAGAGCGCCTGAACGACCTGGGTGTCTATGATTGGCCGATCTGGACCAAGGAGGTCTCCGAGTTCCCTTGGAGCTACGACGAGCCGGAGACCTGCTACTTCCTGGAGGGCGACGTGGAGGTCACGCCCGAGGACGGCGAGCCGGTGACCGTGGGAAAGGGTGACCTGGTCACTTTTCCCCAGGGGATGGACTGCACCTGGAAGGTGCGCGAGCCGGTGCGGAAGCACTACCGGTTCGGATGACAGTTCCCTCCGGGGGCCGTGAGCGGACCTCTCCTGTGAGCCCTGTGGACCGGCGCATCTACGGGGTCGACTTCAGCGGCGCGAAGCAGGCCGGTCGGCAGATCTGGGTCACCGCTGGTGGAACGGAGGGGCAGGCGCTGCGGCGACACGCTGCCCGGCTCCAGCCGGCAGCGCGGGCAATGCCTGGTCGCTCTACGGGCGTTGATCGCGGGCGAGAGCCATAGCGCTTTCGGCTTCGATTTCCCCTTTGGGCTTCCTGCCCCCCTGGTCGATGAGGAGAGCTGGGAGTCCTTCGTCCTGGCCTTCCCGGATCTCTACGGGTGCGCCGACGGTTTCGGAGAGGCCTGTCGCCAAGCCCGGGCTGGTAGTGAGCTCAAGCGGGTCACCGATCGGGATAGTCAGACGCCGTTCTCGCCGTACAACCTGCGGCTCTACCGGCAGACGTATTACGGCATCCGCGAGGTGCTCCATCCTCTGGTGCGCGATCAAGTGGCGTGGGTCCTCCCGATGCAGAAGCCACTGCCGGACAGGCCGTGGGTGTTGGAGGTCTGCCCGGCTTCGACTCTGAAGGCGCAGGACCTGTACGCCGCCTATAAGGGTGGGGAGCGGCAGAAGCGGGAAACTCGTGAGGGTATCCTGCAGAGCTTGGTCGAGAAAGGGTTGCTCGTTGCCCCGGATCGGGCGATGCGGGCGATGCTGGTGGGTGACGCGGGCGGTGATGCCCTGGACAGTGTGATCGCTGCGCTCGCTACGGCCGGGGCGCTGCGCAGGCCTGACGGGCTTGTCCCGTCGGGGGACGATAACTACGCGGTTGAGGGATACGTCTACGTTTGATGCCTTCCGTCCTCGTCTGTGCCCGTAGCGAGGGCGTTGGCGAGCTGACTCCACGGGCTGCGGGGCCGGTGGGGCCGCCGGGTCACAGACCCGGCTCGAGCTGGGGTAACATCGCAGATCCGGCTTGAGCTGCGTATGAGCAGGAAGCGGCCGAGGGTGAGGAGGGCAGCCCCCGCCGCCCTCCTCATCCGCTTGGGTCACCCTGTCACACGACAAACAGAGACGTGCGGGCCCGCTCCTCTATCATCCCCATGCCGAAGCCGCGCTGCAGCAGACGATGCTTGAACGGCCCGACATCGACCTGCTTGTTCATAAGCGACCGGTAGATCCCGGCCCCGCTCACGTCTCCGGTGAGGCGGAAGCCGACGATGCGATCGTCCTGCAGGTAGAGCTTACGAAGCACGCCGTTGCGGCGCACGCGGAGCTCTTCGCCCTCCATGCGCCCCACCGCCATCACCGGCAGCCCGAGGTGCTTTAGGCTGTTCATGCTCTCGGCGCCCTCGTAGGCCACATCCCACCCCAGGAGGTTGTGCGCCGCGCACTGGGCCTGCGCCACCGCATTGGGGAAGATCGCGTGCACGTATCGCTCGCCCGTGAACCGGTCGAAGGTCTCCGCGACGTCCCCCACCGCGTAGACGTTGGGGTAGTTGGTGCCCAGGTGGTCGTCCACCAGGACACCCCAGTCGGTCTCGATGCCCGAGCCTTCCAGGAACTCGATGTTGGGCCGCAGTCCCGTGGCCGCCACGAGCAGGTCAGCGGAGACCACGTCGCCGGAGCGTACTTCGACCGCCTCCGCCTGGGGTTCACCGACGAAGGCCACCGCGTCGGCGTCGTTGCCCCGCTGGGTTTTGATGCCCTCTCTCTCGATGGTGTGAAGCACCATCTCCGAGGTCTCGGGGTCCAGCATCTCCCGCATGACGCGGGAACGCACCAGCTGGGTCACTTCCACGCCCAGACGCCGCAACAGCAAGGCGATCTCCACGCCGATGAACCCCGCACCGACGATGAGGGCGCTGCGGGCCTCCCCCCTCGTGACCCGACCGAGCAACTCCTCCGCCGCGGTCAGGGACTTGAAGTTGTAGACGCCGGGCTTGAACTCCTCCAGCCGCGCGGCGTAGAGCCGCCCGCCGGAGGCGAGCACCAGCCTGTCGTAGGGGATGGTCTCGCCGTCGACGAGGCACACCGTCTGGGCCTCGGGATCGACTGCGACGGCTTCGGCGCCCTGGCGGTAATCGACATGGAGCCGCTCCGGGAAGTCTTCCCCTTTCCAGAAGTGGACGGGACGCCCGGTCCGGAAGTACTCCACCATGGCTGGCGGGGAGTAGGGCGGGAACGGTTCGCTGGAGAGCATAACGATCTCCGACTGGTCACCTTGAAGCCGCAGCGTCTCAGCAACCGTGACGCCGGCGGGTCCCGCGCCGATAATGAGGATCCTCATGGGTACCTCCCCTGCCTCAAGCGCTCACCGGCTCGGGCATCAGGATGCTCTCCGGGTCGACGAAATCCAATCCCAGGCCCTGGCGCTTCGACTCGATGCGCCGCCGTATGAGGACGGCCGCCCGCTCCGGGTCCGGTTCGACGGCGAATGTGGCGCCGACTACCTCCTCGGCGCCCTCTGTAAGCAGGCTGG
>SKLM01000447.1 GCA_007123205.1 Thermoflexales bacterium | reverse complement strand
GGACGACGCGGCCGTCACCGCCCTGATGAACCTCCTATTCCACGGGAAACTGAAGACTCTGGAACCCCGGGTGGCCTTCTTCGAGGGAGCGGTGACCGTCATTCGCCCCTTGATCTATCTTCCCCAGAAGAAGCTGGTGCGGTACGCGAAGGCGATTGGCTATCCGGACAGTGTGCCGTGTCCCCAGGGCGAACAGTCCAGACGGGCTGAGGTCGACACGTTCCTCAGTCAGTTCGGGCAGGGGCGGGATCAGATCCGCGCCAATGTGTGGCGCGCCGCCCGCGAGGCGATGGGATTCTGATGAAGGGGCCCCCGCATCAGTGCCCCCCGAGAAAGCAGAGGATCCCATCCACGATTCCCTGGGCCACGAGGTCGGCCCGCCCGGTCAGGAGTTCCCGATCCAGCCACAGAAACCCCATCTCGATGATGGCAGCCGGCGTGCCCTCATCGATCTGGTAGAACGCGTGGTAGTACGTCATGTGGCCCGTGATACTCGTATCGTGGGTAGGGAGACCGGTTCTGGCCCCGTACTCCCGGTACAGGCATGAGACCAGAAGCCGCTCCTCCTCCGGGACGGCGCTGTCGACCAGGCTGGCGACCTTGAACCCCGTCGGCGGGGGTGTGGCCTCGGGAAAGGGCTGGCAGGAGTCGGCGTGGATAGAGACGACCGCGTCGCCCGAGTAGCCCGTCAGGCGAGGGTCGAACTCCTCCAGCAGATCCACGGTGTGGCCGAGGGCGCGGAGCGACTGGACCACCCGCTGGGCGACATCCAGGTTGACCTGAACCTCCTCCAGGCCGTCAGGGCAGGCCGCTCCCGAGTCATAGCCCCAATGCCCGGCGATGATCCCGACGCGCGCCGGGCCCTGTCTCGGCTCCGTCCCCTCTGGCTCCTCCACCTCCGGCAACTCCCCGGCAACCCGGTCATCCGGATCCACAGCCGGCGCCGCGGGCACCGCCGTCGGGTCGATTGCCGGCACGGGCGCCGGTGGCGGCTCCTCGAATCCTTGAGCCACGGCGTGGATCGCCGCCACGCAGGTGATGAGCACGATCACCCGCGTGATGGTGGGGCCGGCGCCGCCGACCCCTCTCTGGACGTACGATGCGTGCCCGCTCTTCCGGCCTGCCATCTGCCCCCTCCTCAGGCCCCATACTACTAGAAAGGACGCAGGACGTCAACCCCCGGCCCCTGAGGCAACCATGACCGTGCCAATACTCTCGACACCGCCGTGAACAGGTGGTGCTGGGAGAGTCTAGCACCAGACAACCCAGCGCAACAGGGCGCAGCTCTAACTTGCGCCCCGAGAGACTTGTGCTATAATCACCGTCGCGGTGCGGGCGTAGTTCAATTGGTGGAACGTCTCCTTGCCAAGGAGAAGGTTACGGGTTCGAGTCCCGTCGCCCGCTCTCGAAGAGCTGATATCCGGTACATTGAGCCAAGAGGCACGACGAGGGAGCGCCCTCTCAACCTCTTGGTTTTTGCTTGCCGCACGGTTGGTCCTTTGGCTGACTGGGAGCTCCCATGCACGACGAGTCCATCCTGGCTCTGATACCCGCCTGGAACGAAGGGCCCCGTCTCAGGCCCGTCGTCGAGGGAACGCGCCGCCACCTGCCGGTGCTGGTCGTCGACGACGGCTCTCAGGACGAGACGGTGGTGGTGGCGGAGGAAGCCGGAGCCACCGTGGTGCGCCACGAGCGGAATCTGGGCAAGGGCGTGGCCCTGATGACCGGCTTCGACTGGGCCCTCGAGCGCGGCTGGGACGGGGTTCTGACCCTCGATGCCGACGGTCAGCATGACCCCGACGACATACCCAAGTTCCTCGAGGCGCACGGGATGGATCGCTGGGATCTGATCATCGGGAGGCGGGACTTCCAGCGCATGCCGTTTCCCCGCCGCTACACGAACCCGTTCGGGTCCTGGCTGCTATCACTGGCGCTGGGCGAGCGCATCCTCGACAATCAGAGCGGATTCCGGCTGCACCACCGGCGACTGCTTGAGACCCTCGATCTCTCGACCACGGGTTTCGAGCTGGAGGTTGAGGTGATCATTGAGGCCGTCTGCCGGGAGATGCGGATCGGCTGGGTCGACATCCGCACCATATACGGGATCGACAAGAGGAGCTACTTCCACCCTGTGAAGGACTCGGTCCGCTTCCTGGGTATGGTGTGGCACGCCTGGCGGCGGCGGCGCCGGGCGGCATGCGGCGCCAGCTGAACCCCTCGCCGCCACGGTGCGTTGCACCCTAGCGAGCTCACACTGTGGGTGCCATCCATCCGGGCGCTGCTGCGAGAGAGTCCCACCTCCGTACGGCTCGGCTTGACGCCACTCCGCTGCGCTGCGTGGCTGACTACGAACAGGGACTCAGCGCGGTTTCATTGGCCCTGACTGGTGCGTGGCTTGGCTGGTCAGGCTAGGCCCCATTCGGGACCCGGCCTAGCGGGACTCGGGCGGCTATTCCGGATGGTGGGTGTGGGCCCAGCGGGATACTGGATAGAGATGGGGCAGGCTGCCTGCGGCAGCGGGCGGATTGTGATTTAGGTCATATGACCCCAAGGGGGGGTTGGTGTGGCGGGGGCTTTGGTGGGAAGTCGGGGTCGCAGACCCCTCAGAGCCAAGTGGGCAGGGAGACTCCTCTGAGGTGGGTGCTGGGAGACCCGCCGGAGCTTGACGTGCCGGAGGTGAGCGATGCGGGGCTGGACGATTTCGAGCGGGGCGGAGCTCGGCAGGCGGCGAGGGTTGGGATGGCCGGGGGCTTTGGTGGGAAGTCGGGGTCGCAGACCCCTCAGAGCCAAGTGGGCAGGGAGACTCCTCTGAGGTGGGTGCTGGGAGACCCGCCGGAGCTTGACG
>SKLM01000028.1 GCA_007123205.1 Thermoflexales bacterium | reverse complement strand
CGGCGCTGCTGCCCGTTGGGGAGCGGGAGCGTCTGGTCGCGTGTCACTTCCCCGATTGCGTATCCGGTGCGTAAAGAGCACAGCGCCTCTAGCTCGCCAGCGGGGAGGATGTCGGCGCCCGGCACCGTAGCCCTCGGACTGACGCACCCCATCTACCGGAGCGGCAGCCCGCTGGCCCCAGTTTGACGGCGAGCCTAGGCCCCTAATCGGATCAAGCACCGCGAGCGCGCTCTGCCAAAGGGCTGAAGGGGAGCGCTCGTTACCAGCACCAATCAAAGGAGATCGTCGTGGCGAACATCGTCGTCAATGAAACAAAGAGTGCCGGCGTCCAGTTCCGACAGCTGTCCGATGGCCAATGCCGCAGGATCCATTGGGCCAGCCTGGAGATCCTCGAGCGGATAGGCATCAGGCTCTACCTCCAGGAGGCCGTTGACCTGCTGAAGAAGGCTGGCGCTGAGGTCGAGGACGGAAATCTCGTCTTCGTTCCGCCCGGCATGGTTGAGAAGGCACTCACCACCGCCCCCAAGCGCGTGGTCCTCTGTGACCGGAACGGCAGGCCTGTCATGCCCCTGGAAGGCGGTCGCTGCTTCTACGGGCCCGGCTCCGACTGCATGCACATCATCGATCACCGAACAGGGAACCGCCGCCGCCCCGTGCTGCAGGATGTGAGGGAAGGCACGATCCTGTGCGATGGGCTGCCGAATGTCGATTTCGTGATGTCGATGGTGGTCCCCAGCGACGTGGACGAGATGCGGGCTGATCGCCATCAGATGGCGGCCATGCTCTCCCACACGACCAAGCCCATCATCGTCGTGACGTACGACGTAGAGGGACTTGTGGATGCGGTCGAGATGGCGGAGACGGTGGTGGGCGGCGCAACCGCCCACCGACGCAGGCCCCTGACAGCCTGCTACATCAACGTCGCCACCGGCCTGCGGCATAACAGGGAGGCCCTCGAGAAGCTCGTCTTCCTGGCCGAGAGGCGCATCCCCGCCCTGTACATCCCCGTCTCCACGTGCGCCGTCTCAGCTCCCGTCACCGTGGCGGCAGCTGTCGCCATCGACTACGCCGGGGTACTCCTCGGATTGGTCCTCTCCCAGCTGGTTCAGGAGGGAGCGCCCTTCATCGTCCCCGGGATGCAGCCGTCCCCCCTGGACCTACGAACGCTCGTCTCACCGTATGCTCATCCAGAGCGGGGCATCGCGCAGGCCATGGGTCGCTTCTACGGCCTGCCCCAGTTCGCCCTGGGGGGTGCATCCGATTCGAAGCTGGTCGACCAGCAGGCGGCAGCCGAGGCTGCGCTGACGCTGCTGACGGAGACCCTGGGCGGCGGTAACATTATCCACGATCTGGGCTATCTCGAGTCCGGTCTGACGTTCTCATTGCCCCAACTCGCCATCTGCGACGAAATCGTGAGCTGGATCGAAGCCTTCGTCCAGGGCATCGAGATCTCGGATGAGACCCTGGCCCTGGACCTGATCGCGGAATACCGGGATCAGGGCCCGTACCTCCAGTCCGAGCATACCCGGGATAACTACCGCCGGCACTGGTACCCCGACCTGTTCGAGCGAGCCGACTACGAGACCTGGGTGGCTCGTGGGGGCGAATCGCTGGCCGAACGCGCCACAGCGCGAGTAGACGAGCTGCTGGCGGAGCACAGACCCGAGCCACTGCCCGCTGACCTCGAACAACGGCTGCGCGACATTGCCGATGGATAGCGGTCAAGGGGACACAGGTCCCGCCGGAACAAGCCGGACGCGGAGACCACGTCACCCGAGAGGTATCTGATGTCGGAGACCCTTGAGCGGGCACAGCAGCTCCAAGACGCTCTAGTCGAGTGGCGCCGCCACATCCATGCCCACCCTGAGCTCGGGTTCGAGGAGCACGAGACCGCCCGGCTGGTGGCCGACGTGCTGAGGGAGAGGGGCTTGAGCGTCGAGACCGGAGTCGGTGGCACCGGTGTGGTCGCTCGCCTCGGAGAGGGACATCCCCGAATCGGTGTTCGCGCCGAGATGGACGCCCTGCCGATCCAGGAGGCCAACGACGTTCCCTACAGGTCCCAGGTGCCGGGCGTGATGCACGCCTGTGGGCACGATGCCCACATCGCGATGGCCTTGGGCGCGGCCGAGTTGCTTGCCGGCTGCCGCGACCCCCTACGCGGGGAAGTGCGGTTCCTGTTCCAGCCCAGCGAGGAGGTTGGCGACAGTGAGGGTAGAAGCGGCGCCATCCGGATGATCGAGGATGGCGCTGTGGACGGACTCGACGCGATTCTCTCCCTGCACGTCGATAGCGACGCCCTGGCGGGGACCGTCGGCATCCGCAGTGGCTACGTGACGGCCGCCGTGGACCCCTTCTCGGCCACGATTATCGGATCCGGGTGTCACAGCGCCTTCCCGCACCAGGGTGTTAATCCCATCACGATCCTGGCCCAGATCATCCACGCCGTTCAGGGGATCGTTCCGCTCCGGGTCGACCCGCTCCGCCCCGCTATCGTCGCCATCGAGTCGGTCCAGGCCGGGGACGCAGCGGGCATCATCCCGGAGGAGGCGCACCTCACCGGCAACATCCGCACCTTTGATGAGGACGTGCGGCAGCAGCTCCACGGCGAGCTTCGGCGGGCCCTCGGCCTGGCGAGACTGCCCGGCGGCGACTACCGCTTGACCATCGAGAGCTACAGCCCGGCGGCCCATAACGACCCGGCCATCGCGCAAATGGTCACGGCTGCGGCCCGGGAGATCAGCGGACCCGACTCGGTCTTCGAACCGGAACCCCGGATGTACGGAGAGGATTTCGCCCATATGGCCTCCCGGGTCCCGGGGGTTCTGGCCTTCCTCGGCGTGCGGAGGG
>SKLM01000203.1 GCA_007123205.1 Thermoflexales bacterium | reverse complement strand
GGTATGGGGGTCTCTACATGTATCGAGTGGTGCGCGGCTCGGCGGGCCTAGTCAGGCACCGTCGTTAGCTCGGTCGCAAAGCAGCTATGGAGTGAACAGGTCCTCCACCAGCGGATCGATCATCTCCCAGCGAGGAAGGAGAACGGCGCCACCGGTGGGCGTCGTCCATGGCCGCGTCATGTCCCGATCGATGACGTGGTGCTCCATCCCGTCCTCCCCCACCATCAGAGCGGTCACCGACAGCCGCACCATCTCCACCGGCCCCAAATTCGTCTCCAAGTGCTCCGTCACAGCCCAGAACGCGGCCGGGAGTCGAGGCCAGTTCGCAGGTCTCATCATCTGGCGCATCAGAGCCTTCAGTACCTGCTGCTGCCGCGCCGCGCGCTCGAAATCCGACGCCCCACGACGGGTGCGAACGTACTGCAGGGCCCGCTCCCCATCCATACGCTGAGGACCGGCGGGAATCTCAATACGCGTGGTGCCGTAGTCGTCGGTGGGGTAAGCGCTGTCCACGATCGCCCTATCGACCACGATGTCGACGCCCCCCACAGCGTCCACCACAGCCCGGAATCCCTCGAAATCCACGCGCACGTAGTGGTTGACGGGCACACCGAAGTTGTGAGCAACCGTCTCCATCGCCAGGCCGGGTCCCCCTCCGGCCCCCTCGCGCTCACCCCAGAAATGGGCCGTGTTGATCCGGTGGTCGCCGTATCGGGGAATCTTAATGTACAGATCACGCGGAATCGACAGCAACGCCAGACGCGGCCCCTGGGGATACGCCGTCACCAGCATGACGACGTCCGAGCGCACCGTGAGACCTTGATTCGGTCGACGATCGAGGCCTAGGATCAGGACGTTCGTTCGGCCCCCGGTCCACTGTAGCACCCCGATCCCCGCGAGAAAGAGGCAACCGCACGAAAGGAGTGTGACCAGTACCGCCAGGGCAAAGGGAGACAGACAGGAACCCGCCCTGCTCCTCCCCTGTCTCGCCACCGGGCCATATTCCTCGCCTCTCCTCGATGGCTGAGTCACGTCCCAGTAACCTCCACCAGACAGGTGAAGCGGCGGTAGCTGAGCGGAGCGCACATCGTTCGCTCTCATCCGGCTTCCTCGATCCGCCGCGCAACCCGGCGGCCTAACTCCACTGCATAGTTGGTGCCCCGGTCCCAGGGGTAGACCTGACTCATGTTCGCCATCCATAGGCCCGGAATCGGCGTTTCCAGGCCGGGCACGCGGCTCGAGTGGTCCAGTTTGGGGATCGGTTGTGCATATTCCTCCGTGAACATCCAACTCGCTCGCACCCATTCCGGGCGGAAGTCGGAGTTGATCCGCCTGAGACCGGGAAGGTAGCACTCCATCAGCCTCTCCTTGTCGTAGCCGAAGTAGGGATGACCGGACGGGAGGTAGTCGCCGCAGTAGATCAGGTGGTCACCGTCGTAGCGCGCGGAGGAAATGTAGTTGGTGTGCTCGACCAACCCCATGAACGGGATGTCGGCCCCTTTTGGTAGGTTGATCCAGTAGTGTCCGTCAGTGAGACTCCGCTTAAGGGCCAGAACCAGGGCAATGGCACCCATCGATTCCAGTTCTCTCAGCTTCGCTGCGTACGGTCCGGTAAGGTCCGGCGCCAGTTCCAGCATCATCCGCGGCGAGCACGTGGCGATGACCTTCTGATGAGTGGCACGGCCAACCGGCGATCGCAGCCGGATCCCCCCATCCCCGGCACGCACGCCGCCCACGGGGTGGCTGAAGCGGATCGCCCCTCCCTGCTCCTCTATCCGCTCAACCAACAGGTCGACGAAAGCCTGGAATCCCCCCTCGAAGTAGCCCAGGCCGGCCGTGCGCTTGTAGAGCCTGGCCCACATCCAGGCCATGTTGACGTCCTGATAATGCGCTTCGCCGAACTTGCTTACCAGCAGCGGCCTCCACAGGACGTTGTAGGCCCGCTCGCCCACGGTTCTGCGCATCCAGCTGTCCGCCGTCACGTGCTCCAGGGGGCGCCAGTCCCGAACGAGGGTCAAATACGCCCCGACCAGGCCTGCCCGCAGCCGGTCAAGGAGCGACAGCGGGGTAAACTGAAGCACACGGATCGCCCGGTGCAGCGGTGGCAAAGGGACGAAATCAAGCCATGGCACCGGACTGTCCAGCGGGTAGAGCTGGCCCTCGTGGTAGAGCGAAGTCGTCGGATGACGGAAGAAGAGCCGATCACTGGCTCCGAGCTCATCGACCAGACCGGCCAGATCATCATCGGAGGCGAACCAATGGTGGTAGAAGCGCTCCAGATGCCAATCCCATCCCTCCTCATGGAAGCCCGCCGACAGACCACCCGCATATGATCGCTGTTCGTAGACGGTGACCTCGTGTCCCCGTCTCGTCAGGTCGTACGCAGCGGCCAGGCCCGTCACGCCGGCGCCGATGATCCCAATGTTCAGCACTAGCTACCCCAATCCGAGCGGCTTAACGCAGCGCGCGAACTGCTCATCCTAACCCACCTCGCCATTCCCACTCTCGCAGACCCTTTCCACCATCCTCGCTCCCACGGTCTTCCCTGGCACCGCCCCTGCCCCGGATGCCGACCCATACCGCGCATCACTCACAACACAGGACCGCCACACCTGTCATTCCGAGCGCACCGAGGAATCTCGCCTCCACGCCATTCAAACGTTCCAACGTTCCAACCTGCTAACGTGCCAACGCACGCACGTCCAACCTGCAACCTTCAACCTCCAACCCCTACCCCGCCCGCCGCTGCCGCAACACCTCATACAGAATCACCGATCCGGCCACCGCAGCGTTCAACGAGGTCACCGCCCCCCGCATGGGCAGCTCAACCAGAAAGTCGCACCGTTCG
>SKLM01000044.1 GCA_007123205.1 Thermoflexales bacterium | reverse complement strand
GGGCAGGGGTTGGCGAATATTGCGTGCGGCTTGTTCTCCGGGTACTTCTGCTGCGGCTCGCTGAGCCGATCCGCGCTCAACCACAAGGCCGGGGCGACTACCCAGCTCGCCAGTGTGTTCGCTGGGTTCTTCGTGCTCGCTGCGGCGCTTCTTCTGGCGCCTTGGGCAGCTTACGTGCCCCTCCCGGCCCTAGCGGCTGCACTGATCCTCATCGGCATTAACTTGGTCGACCGTGAGTCGATCGAACGGGCCTGGCGGGCGGGTAACAGCGACCGGTACATTATGGTTCTGACGATGGGGGCTACCCTGCTGGTTCCTCTCCAGTACGCCGTGTTGGCCGGAATCGCTGCCTCGATTCTCAATTATCTTCTGGAGACGAGCAAACCGCGAGTGCGGGCGGTCAAGATGAGCGAAGACTACAGGTACTTTCTGCCGCGTTCGGAGCAGCCGTCTTGCCCACAACTGGGTGTGTTGGAGATTCTCGGCGATCTCTACTTCGGCGCTGCGAGCCACATACAGCGTTCTGTCGAAGCACATCTCCTTGATCATCGAAGGCAGCGGTTTCTCCTCCTCCGGATGTACTCGGTGGAGAACTGCGATCTCAGCGGCATCCACGCGTTGGAGAGTATCGTGGAGATGTGCCGGCAGCGGGGCGGTGGCGTCTACTTCGTCCACGTCCATAGGGCGGTGGCGGATATGATGGAGTCTTCCGGCTTCAGTGAATACGTGGGCCGAGATCGTTTCCTCGATCCGGATGAGGACGTAGGTCATCTCTTCTACAAGGTGATTGATCCCGCTGTGTGCATCTACGAGTGCTCCGTGCGGGCATTCCGGCCGTGCCAGAACCTGCCCAAGCGGCTTTACGAGGCCGAGGTAGAGTGGCCTGACGAGATCCGGTTTCAGGATGTGCCGCGGCTAGAATCCGAAGAGCTTTGGCAGGCCCTCCGGAGCGACGCCCCGCCTCTGGTGATCGACGTGCGGGAACCGCGGGAGTACGAACGAGGTCACGTTCCAGAAGCCCGCCTGATTCGTCTGCCCGATCTGTTGAAGGATGGGGATATCCCTGACGACCGACCGGTGGTCTTGGTATGTCGTGGAGGCCGCCGGAGTGGGCGCGCGGCGGCTGTGCTGCGGCAGAAGGGATTCGACAATGTGAGAGCGCTGGAGGGCGGGATGCAGGCCTGGGAGCGCCACAACCTCCTGGAGGCGGTGTAGTCATGGAGAAACAAGGTAGCGGAGTACCCACCCATAACCTGGGCCTCGATCTCCTCCGGGCGACGGAGGCCGCAGCCCTTGCTGCCGGTCGCTGGGTCGGGATGGGCGAGCCTATCCAGGCGGATGCCGATGCTACGGACAGGATGTACGCGACCCTGAACCTTGTCACGATGGACGCCACGGTTGCGGTGAGCGAAGAGATGCGGATCGAGACGTGTAATGGTCTGGAAGCAGGTGAATGCATCGGGGCGGGGGATGGACCGAGCGTAGATCTGGTCGTTGACCCCATCGACGGGCGAGAATTGGTGGCCGGGGGATTGCCTGGCGCCATCGCTGTGATGGCTGTCGCCCCGTCCGGGGCCCTCTGGCGGCCCCACCCGGCGGCCTACATGGACAAAATAGTAGTAGATGCCGAGGTCGCTGATGCCTTGGTTCCCGAAGTGCTCGATGCGCCTGCTGCGTGGACCCTGGCCTTGGTGGCCCGAGCCAAGCGGAAGGACGTGGAGGACCTGACGGTATTCGTGCTGGACCGGCCACGCCATGCTCATCTCGTCGCGGAGATCAGAGACGCCGGTGCCCACGTGATGCTCCACCGAGAAGGCGATGTGACCGGGGCACTGCTAGCGGCCCTTCCGGACAAGAACGTCGACCTCCTCATGGGAGTGGGCGGCATACCTGAAGGTCTCATCGCTGCCTGTGCGGTAAAGGTGATGGGCGGGGCGATGGTGGGTCGGTTGAGGCCCCAGAGCGATGAGGAGTTTGCCGGGATCGTGTCTGCCGGCCTCGATGCGGAGCAGATCTTGGTGACTGATGAGATGGTAAACAGCGAGGAGGTCTTCTTCGCTGCCACGGGCATCACCGACGGGCCCCTACTCTCTGGCGTCCAGTATCGGGGGCAGCGAGCGGAGTCAAACTCGCTGGTGATGAGGGGGCAGACCAGGACGCGCCGGCTGATACAGGCATGGCACGTGCTCGAGGATCGAACCGATAGGTGGAGCCGGTACATCCCGGGCGAACCGTTCGGGTAGGCAGCTTGGCAGCCGGGTGCCGATGCTAGTCCTCCGGTGGCCTCGACGAGCTGAAGTGGTTGATCACCACCTGCTGCCCATATCCCGCGCGGTCGGAGTGTCGACCCACCGCCACCCGCGGACTCGATCACCAGTCATACCCTGGGCTTTTTTTCAGCGCTCGATCGGGCGTTAGGGTGTCGTCTGGATGACAATGTCTGCCACTGCGGCGTCTTTCCCGCTGGCCTCGAACCCCATATCGAGCATCACCGCGTTGACGCGGCCCAGCGCTCGAGGGTCTTCCTGCCACTGCCCGCTCCAGTCCCGACCTCCAGTACGGCTCCCCTTCCATCGAACGGTGTATGCTGACAGGTCGCTAGCCTTGATGGTCACACCTTCAGTGACGACCGGTCTTGGAAAGGACTGGGAGAAAGTAGCGGACCCGCGCTCCCCAGCCGCGACGGCGAACCAGTCATCGAGGGTGATGGTCAGGTTCTTCTTCGTCCGTATGCTGAGATCGGACGCCAGCAGTTCAAGCTCGCCGTCATCGGCTGCCACCTGCTGTTTCAGATGAACGGGGTAACGTTCAACGTCCCGGTTCTTCCTGAGCCAGCGGGTGGTAACAGT
>SKLM01000140.1 GCA_007123205.1 Thermoflexales bacterium | reverse complement strand
TGGGTCAAGCGCGACGACCAGACCGGGCTTGCGACAGGGGGCAACAAGGCGCGCAAGCTGGAGTTCCTGGTGGCTGACGCTCTGCATCAGGAGGCCGACACCCTCATCACCTGCGGTGCTCAGCAATCGAATCACGCACGTCAGACCGCAGCTGCCGGGGCGAAGTTTGGTCTGGACGCCATATTGGTGCTCAGGGGAGAAGAACCCGCCCGGATGGAGGGCAACCTGCTTCTGGATCGTCTTCTGGGAGCACGGATCATCTGGGCTGGCGACGCCCCCCCGCATGAGGTAGCCAGCGAAGTGGCCCGGGAGCTGGAGGCCGGGGGCCGCCGTCCCTACGTCGTCCCCTACGGCGGCAGCAATCCGGTGGGGGCAAGTGGCTACGTGGCGGCGATGGGAGAGCTGACCGCTCAGTGCGAGGATCGCGGTATCACCTTCGACCACATCGTGCTGGCCTCCTCCAGTGGCGGCACCCAGGCTGGTCTGGTCGTGGCGGCCCGGGCCAGCCAGTTCCAGGGACGTATCTTGGGTATCAGTATCGATCTCCGCGCCGATGACCTGCAGGTCAAGCTGGCCGAGCTGGCCACGGCGACGGCCAGCCACCTCGGCCTGGAGCTGGCTCTCAGTCCCGCCGACTTTCTGGTGGATGACGCGTACCTGGGTGGCGGGTACGGGGTGGTCAGTGACCTGGAGCGCGCTGCCATAGAGACGGCGGCTCGGAGCGAGGGGCTTCTGCTCGACCCCGTCTACACCGGACGGGCCTTCGGCGGCCTCCTTGACCTTATGAACCGAGGTAGTTTCCAGCCGGGCGAGAAGGTCGTCTTCTGGCATACCGGTGGGACGGCAGCCCTGTTCGGGAAGCCCGAGCTGCTCCGGGCCGCTTGACGGAGCACCCCCTCGCCCTCGGCGTCAGTCAGGTCGCAGGTAGGCCGCACGGCTCACTGGGTGGGCAGATCCGCCAGTGCCCTGGCCATCCTTGTCAACGCGGTCTCGATCTGCTCTAAGGAGGTAGCGAAGCAGAGCCTCAGGTACCCTTCGCCGCCCTTTCCGAACCCACCTCCGGGGAGCACGGCCACGCCGGCTTCCTCCAGCAGGTAGTCAGCAAGCCAGGCAGAAGTGTGCCCCAAGGCGGTCACGTTTGGGAAGGCATAGAACGCGCCTTGGGGCGTCCGGCACCGCACACCTGGGAGCGCGTTCAGCCCTGCAACCAGCGTGTCCCGTCGCCGCTGGTACTCAGCCACAACCTGTTCGACCTGTTCCTGGGGCCCGGTGAGCGCCTCGACACCGGCATACTGCGTGAAGGTGGCCGTGCACCCGATGGAGTGGGTCAACAGCAGGCCAATCCGCTCGGCCAGCAGCTCGGGCATAATGCCAAAGCCCAGACGCCATCCCGTCATGGCATAGGCCTTGGAGAAACCGTCGCAGATCACCGTTCGCTCCCGCATCCCCGGCAGGCTGGCGATGCTGGGTGCCGAGACGCCGTCGAAGGTCAGTCGCGTGTATATTTCGTCCGAAAGGACCCAGGCGTCGTGCCGGGCTGCGGCCTCGGCGATGTGCTCAAGAATGGCGCCAGATAGGACGCCTCCCGTCGGGTTGCTGGGTGAATTCAGGATGATCAGCCGCGTCCGATCGCTCACTGCCTCGTCGAAGGCATCCAGGTCGAAGGCAAAATCCGTCTCCTCCCGAAGTGGGATTGGCACCCCCACTCCACCGACCACGTTGATCATAGCCGCATAGGTGGGAAACCCCGGATCAGGGTAGATCACCTCGTCCCCCGCCTCAACCAGCGCCATAGCGGGGAAGAACAGCATCGGTTTGGCACCCGGTGCCACAACTACTTCCGACGGCGTGACCTCGATGGAGCGGCGCCGTCCCGCATCCTCGGCGATGACCTCCCGCAACCTGCGTACCCCCGCGGGCGGATTGTAACGGGTCTGACCCTCCTCGATCGCTCGGATCCCCGCTTGAGCCACGTTGGCGAAGGTCTGGATATCGGGCTGTCCGATCTCCAGATGGACGATCTCTCGGCCTGCGGCCTCCAGATCCTGCGCTCTCGAAAGCACCTGGTAGGCACCTTCTGGTGCCAGCAACCCGACTCGCTCAGCAAATCTCATTGTGTGTGTTCTCATTCTGAATCAGCTCCTCGATGTCCCCGATACCGTCGCGTCCAGCCTTTCCATGGCCACAGTGCCGGCCGGGCTACTACCGACCAAGATGAAAGCCCTGGTGGAACGGATCCTCCGGATCAAGCACCAGGCGATGGAACCCGGTGACATAGGCTTGCCCGCTGATCCTGGGGATCACGGCGGGGAAGCTGTGGTCACCATCGCCGACGGTCGTCTCGGCCATCACCTCGCCGATGAAGCGCGTACCGATGATGCTCTCCGTAACGAACGACTGGCCGACCTGCAACCGACCCTCAGCGTGCCTCAACGCTGCCTCGGCCGACGTCCCCGTCCCACAGGGCGACCGATCGACCATGCCGTCACCCAGGATGACGACGTTCCGACTGGCAGCCCCTTCCGGCCGGCTTGAGCCCCGGGCATCATCGCCGTGGTCGATCTCAGTGTAGAAACGCACGTCTATAATCTTGTCTATGTGCGGCAGGTCCGGATGGTGGACGGCGATCTCGCGGTTTGCGTGGCTTAGGATCCGCATCCCCAAATCAGCCAACTGCGGGACGTTGGAGGGAAGCAGCTCCACCCCGAGTTGCCCGGCCTCCACCAGGGCGAAGAAGAGGCCTCCGAAGACCACGTCCACCGTCAGCGCCCCCACATCCGGCAGGTCGAGGGCCAGGCCGGAGCGATACACGAAGGCGGGAACGTTCTGAAAGGAGACCGATGCCACCCGTCCG
>SKLM01000347.1 GCA_007123205.1 Thermoflexales bacterium | reverse complement strand
CACAGCGCGCAGCGGGTCACGGGCATCATCACCATGGGTCTTCTGGCTGAGGGATTGCTGGCTGATTTCGTGGTCCCCCCCTGGACCACCGCTGCGGCTGGCGGAGCAGTCGCGCTGGGGATCATGGTGGGTGGGATGCGCATCATCCGCACGCTGGGTGCGAGGTTCTACAGGGTTCGCGCTGTACACAGCTTCACCTCCCAGGTCGCCTCCGCTGCCGTGACCATTGGAGCCGCGCTTGTCGGTGGGCCGGTGAGTACATCCCAAGTCGTGAGCACCGCGATCCTCGGGGCCGGCTCGGCGGAGCGGGTGAACAAGATCCGCTGGGGCGTGGTCGGAGATATCGTCACCGCGTGGGTGCTGACCGTGCCCGCATCTGCTGCCGTGGCGGCGCTGGTCTATCTGGTGATTTACCGCTTCCTGATCTGATCTGGAGGAACTATGGGATGGTTACGCCGCATTCGCAGGAGGAAGCGCCCCGATCGCTTCATCGAGCTGTTGATCGAGCAAGCCGAGTACACCGTCCGCGGCGCCGAGGCCCTGCTCGAGTACCTCGACGCTCCGAGCAAGGAGAAGGCAGCCGCGGTCACCCGGCTGGAGAAGGAGGCTGACGAAGTGCGGCGCATCCTCATAGACGAGCTCAACCGCACCTTTGTGACACCCCTCGACCGGGAGGACATCCACGCCCTGTCGCGAGCCATTGACGACATATTGGACTACGCCGAGACCACGGTCGATCAGCTCTTCATCCTGGAGGTCGAACCCAACGACTACCTGCACCGGATGGTCTCCATGATGCGTCAGGCCACGCGCGAGATCCACCTGGCCGTTCAGCGGCTGGAGGGCCATCCTCAGGTGGCTGAGGATCACGCGGTCCGGGCGAAGGCGCTGCACAACCGGATGGAGACCGTGTATCGGGAAGCCCTGGCTGACTTGTTCCACCAGCCGGAGGACGTCGAGCACATCATGCGGATGCTCAAGCTGCGCGAGACGTACCGTCATCTCAGTAACGCCGCGGATCGATGGGACGCGGCCGCCAATGTGCTCACCGACATTGTGGTCAAGATGCCTTGATACTCGCGGTCAGCGACGGTCTCCCGTGAACTGGGCGAGAGGTCTCCGACTGGAGCCGGTGGGGACGTGACACATAGCAAGCCCACACGAATACGCGGTCGCGAGCGAGACGGCGTCCCTGCTTGCCCGGTGCGCCAGGCCGTGATCCTCCGGGCCGCATTCTCTGACCAGGATGGCGTGAGCTGCCCATGAATTGGAGGCCGAGCCGTGCGCTAACGGCCAGCAGGCAGCGGAATGGACAAGGCTCGAGTTTCCCGCCGTGGATCTCAGCCTGTCGCTCCTTTCGAGTCAGCGCGGAAAGCGGTTCCGTGGCGGAAACGCCCGGCCCCTGGTCGAGTAGGATCGTCGGCCGGGCGGTAGAACGCGCCCGTTCAGGCTCGCTCAGCCACGGTCCCGACCGGGAAGCCGAAGACCCGGGCCGGAGCAGCGGCAAGCCAGGCGAAAGAGCGCTACCACTCCTTGACTAGAGTGGCATGGACATCAAGTAGCTCGATCAGCTGTCGCTCTGTTGCGAAGTCATCCTCGACTGAATCGAGACTACCAGCGATTTCCTGTGCAACGTCTTCGATGGCACGCATCTGGTCGTCGCTCATCCTTCGCGCATCCAGTTGTTTTAAGAGCTCAGCGCGCTCGATCTTCAAGCCCTCACCTGTCTCCCTGAGCCGGCCCTCTTGTTTCTTGAACTGATCCTTCGTAAACGTCTCGTCCAGGTAGAGTTCCAGAAGACGCCCCGCACGCGCTTCGTTCTCGGCGAGAAGCTCCTCAACCAAACTGAATCGGTTGCGCAAGGGTTCGCTCTCCCGGTCGCGCCTGTTCTGCTGCTCCTCTAGCCATACCCGCCCTGAAGCAGGCTCCATAAAGAGATCGTGAATCCAATTCCACACTATAGCGTCAATGCCGCCCTTCCCATCCACGCGAAAGCTTGGAGCCTCACAAGTGTCAAGCGACAACTAGAAATGCCCACGCCGGAACATACTATGCCGCGTCCTGGGCGGCTGTCGACGGGCCGGTGGTGATAGAGGGAGGCGCCACCGAGCTGATAGGCCATCTCGCCCCAAAGGGTGCGGATCGGGAGGCCGTCCTCGGTCAGTCGCCCCTGGGTAGGATCCAGGGCTGTGCCGATCAATGCGGCGACGCGGCAGGCGGGGATGGCCTCAAGCCCAGCGTCGTCAAGCAGGCTCTGCATGGTATACAGGTGGCTGATCTGCTCAGGGTGTGCCAGTAGGTGATAAAGGGCGATGAGAACGTGGGTCTTGCCGCCGCCGAAGGGAGTTTGGATCTGGACCACGGCCTCGCCTCGATGTTCCCCGCTGAAGCGCCGCAGTGTGTCCAGTAGCAGGTTTGAGAGTCCGCGAGTGAGATAGGTCTTCTTGAAGAACGTAAGAGGGTCCCGGTAGTCGAGCGGGCCCTCGTCACGGAGGACCATGCCCAGGTCAGCGGCGAAGACGGCTCGGTCGAAGCGCTCTTCGCGAATGTCCTTGTGTGGTTCGGCTATCTTGCGCCAGGGAGCTAGCATAGCCGCCACAGCCTCCTCATGCGTTAGTATCCACAATTGTCGATATCGCGTCAGCACATGTAGATAACTATCGACACTTGTCAATAATCATCAAGGTGTCGGCAACACGTAATGTGTTCCCCGCTTTCGACCTCTCTTCTCCAACTCGCCCGCCTCCACGAGTTTGGAGAGCAAATAGCCAGCCTGGCGTGGTGACACACCACACAATTGCTGGCATTCAGCATTGCGAATGCTGCCCTTCTCCTCCACGTACCGCAGAACCATCT
>SKLM01000075.1 GCA_007123205.1 Thermoflexales bacterium | reverse complement strand
TGTACGCGTGAACAGCGATCACGGTCGTGCCTTCCGCGCGCCCGGCTACGTCGAGGGCACCTTCGCTCTGGAGGGGGCGATGGATGCCCTGGCGCGGGAACTGGGCATGGATCCACTGGCGTTACGGCTCGCGAACTATGCGGAGGTGGATCTGGCTCAGAGCCAGCCCTACAGCGCTAAGGCGCTGGACGAGGCGTATGAGATGGGAGCGCGCCGCATCGGTTGGTACGCCAGGATAGACGGGGCGGCAGATAGTGGTCCGTGGAGGCGAGGGTGGGGGATGGCGAGCCAGATATGGGGCGGTGGGGGCGGGCCACCGGCCAACGCCATCGCCAAGCTTCTACCCGATGGAACGGTGGAGGTTCTGGTGGGGGGGCAGGATATCGGGACCGGGACCAAGACGGTGCTGTCTCAGATCGCGGCCGAAGAGTTAGGGCTGGGGCTGGACTCGGTGCGCGTCGTCCTGGGCGACACGCTGTCCACTCCCTACGGACCGACGAGTGCCGGGAGCCAGACTCTTGCCTCGGCAGGACCTGCTGTGCGGGCGGCGGCTCACGCGTGCCTCAATCAGGTTCTGGAGATGGCGGCTCAGATGCTGGGACTGGATGAGGCGGGTGGGGCCATGCTCAACGTCAGAGACGGGAAGATCGTACACCGCGCCGAGCCGGATAGGAGCATCCCCTTTCGGGACGTCGCTGCCAAGATGGACGGTTACACACTGATGGGGGAAGGCGCACGAGGGCCCAATCCCGAAGGGGCGCGGGTGAACACATTCGGGGCCCAATTTGCGGAGGTTCTGGTTAACCGCGAGACGGGGCAAGTGCGCTTGCTCAGGCTCGTGACCGTGCACGACGTGGGGCGGATCGTCAACCCCATGACGGCGACGAGCCAGGTGTACGGTGGCGTGATTCAAGGCCTGGGCCTGAGCCTGATGGAGGAGCGGGTTGTTGACGGGAGCACGGGGCTGCAGCTGACCCCCAATCTGGAGGGGTATAAGATCCCGACGATGATGGACGTGCCGGAGATCGACGTTTCCTTCGTGGATCGAGCAGATGCCGACGCGAATAGCGTCGGCGCCAAGGGCCTGGGGGAGCCGCCGATCATCCCCACCCCGGCGGCTGTCGCCAACGCGGTAAGCGACGCCATCGGTGGGCGGGTGACACATCTTCCGATGACGGCCCGGAGCGTTCTGGATGCCACCAGGAAGTCGGAAGGGAGGCCAAGATGAAGCCTTTCACGTATGCCGCCGCGTCCAGCCTGGAGGATGTCGTAGGCGCCCTTGATGAGGGGTGCCGGCCCCTGGCGGGAGGCACCGATCTCCTCGGGCTCATGAAGACGGGCATTCGTGGACCTGAGCGGCTGGTCAGCCTCAAGTCGATCGAAGCGTTGGAGGGTGTGGAGCGAAGGGAGGACGGTTGGCGCATCGGCGCACTGACGACGTTGTCGGAGTTAGCGAGTCCGGCACGGGGCGGGGAGCAGCGAGAGCTGGAGGTGCTCTCGCGGGCGGCCGCTGAGTCGGCCTCGCCGCAGCTCCGCAATGCTGCGACGATTGGCGGGAACCTCCTGCAGTGGCCTCGGTGTTGGTACTTCCGCAATTGGCTCACACGATGCTGGCTCAAGGGCGGTGACCGGTGTCTGGCGGCGGGGGGCGAGAACAGATATCACGCGATTCTTGGCGCGGCCCGCTGTCACATGGTCCATCCGTCCGATCCTGCTGTGGCGCTTGCAGCCCTGGATGCCCGGGTGGAGTTGCGCGGGGTCCACGGGGTGCGCACGCTGAAGATCGACGCGTTCTTTGGTGAGCCGAAGCCCCTGAGGGAGAATGGGACCGTCGTGGAGCGCGACGAGGTGATCACGGCCGTGGTGGTGCCCCGGCCGAGCCGCGAGTCGCGAGGGGTATACGTGAAGCTGGCTGAGCGGAAGGTCTGGGACTTCGCGCTGGTGAGCGCGGCGGTGCAGATTGAGATGACAGAAGGGGCAGTTACGGACGCTGCCATCGTACTGGGGGGAGTAGCAGCCAAGCCGTGGCATGCCTTCGAGGCTGAGGGCAGACTGGTGGGAGAGGCGTTGACGGGGACTGCGATGGAGGCAGCTGCCTCAGCGGCGACGGCGGGAGCTGTAAGCCTCTCCCAGAACGGATACAAGATAGAGCTGGCGGAGGGGGCGGTCCGTGAGGCTCTCCGGCGCCTGCAGCGGACGTTCGGGAGCGAAAGCACGGGAGTGGGATAGGACAGGATTGCTCCAATCCGTGCAGCGGTGAGCTGCGGAGCCAAGGAATGACGAATGGCCCTCACACTGGATGGAAAATTCAGTGGCGAAGTTTCTCGGTTAGCTAGGAGGCCGTGATGGCTCGCGCAAGGCCGTGGTCCATACGGGTCAGCTGCCTCCGCTTCCTCGCGACGGCGCAGAAGGGATCCGGTCGTGGGCCCGGTGACCGGCTTGGATTTAGCGAGCATCAGCCTCTGGGAGTAGTGGAAGGGAGTTGAGCAACCTGGAGTCTCACAAATTTCTCATTGTGGGCGGTGGATTGGCCGGGGCGGGCAGTAAACGGTATCCGGCAGGTTGACGAATCTGGCTCCGTGGCCGTGGTGACTTGGGAGCCTCATCGCCCACACGAGCGCCCACCGCTGTCGAGGAAACACCTGCGGGGCGAGGTGGAGCTCGATCGGGTCTGTGCCTGGAGGCCGCGGTGCCATTAAGGCTCGCAGCGCAACTCACAGCACTGCCCGGTGAGGCCAACAGCGGTGCTTCCCAATTGGGTGCTCGTTATGGTGGTCACGGTCCCTCGGGAGTCGCAGCGCTCACGGGCCCTCTCGACGCAGGTCCGCCTACTGGTCTCGTGCTGGTCAACGGGGTGATGCGTGGCGTCGCGCACCCGACGATGATCTATACGGTGGCACGGATGGACTCGGTGGAGAAGCTGCCTTGAAGGAGCCCGTGGGACTCATAAGGAATCCCCTGGCCTTGTGGAGGGGGGTGGTCATCACCGGGATGGCTGTCTACATCATCTCGTCAGTCTAACCGAATTCCAACCTTTTCCAACCCATTCCAAAGGAAACTCCCACCCAGCCCGTCCCTGGAGGACGGGCTTTTCTGTTATCATAGCAGGTAGTGGGCCGAGGGGCTGCGTATGCCGACTCGGAAGTCTGAGCCGCAAGAACTCGAGGATAGGAGGTAAGAGCAATGTCGTTGACACGATGGGGTCCGTATCGAGATGTGCTTTCTCTGCGCGAGGCGATGGATCGACTCTTTGAGGAGAGCATAGTGCGCCGGCCTCAGGCATTAGAGGAGCGCGCGGGGCTGGTATCAGTGCCAGTTGATATGTACGAGACAGACGAAGGAATCGTGGTCAAGTCGGATTTGCCCGGGCTGAAGCCGGAGGATGTTGACGTATCCATCACGGAGAACACGCTGACGATCAAGGGTCAGTTCGAGGCCGAAGAGGAGTCGGGGCGGGGGGATGTCCACGTCTGGGAGCGGCGGTACGGTAGCTTCCATCGTTCCGTTATGTTGCCCAAAGGGGTCGACGCCGAGAACGCTGAGGCGGAGTTCGAAGACGGTGTCCTGCGCGTGACCCTCCCGACGGCGGAAGAGGAGAAGCCGAAACAGATCCGCGTGGAGCCCAACTGAACGAGCGGCGATCTCGGTCGGCCGGGGGGAGGTCCGGGCGATAACTGCCCGGCCTCCGGTCGAGGAGACGGAGCGGCGGGATCGGGGATGATGAGAGTGCCTGAGGGGGCGATGTGAGGGTGAAGTGGAGACGGGTAGGTATGGTTGGCCTGATGCTGGGGCTGCTCCTGGTGTTCTACACCGCTTGTGCAGGTCCGGCAGCGGAGGTGGGGTCTCCCGTGGAATCGGTGAATCCGAATGCTGAAGAACCGCGGACAGCGAGCGTCTCGGGGAGCGCCACGGCCAGTGCGCCGCCGGACGAGGTGGTGCTGGGACTGGGTGTGGAGACGATGGCAGACACCGCTCGGCAAGCGGTATCCGAGAACAGCCAGCAGATGGCAGCCGTCATTGACGCCCTGAGGGAAGCCGGGATACCCGATGAGAACATCCAGACCCAGAGGGTCCGCCTTAACGCACAATACGACACTATGCGTGAAACAGAACGGCCACCCCGGCGGGAACTGGTTGACTATGCGGCGAGCAACATCGTTGAGGCTCGGACAGCGGACCTGGATGGGGTCGGCCGGCTCCTGGATGCGGCGGTGGAAGCGGGAGCCAATCGCATCGAAGGGCTCAGGTTCCAGCTAAGCGATCCTGGAGAACTGCTTGAGCGAGCACGGGAGGCGGCCTGGCACGACGCGGAGCAGAAAGCAGACCAGTTGGCGAGCCTGGCCGGGTTGGAGCTGGGGGAGGTCCTTACCATCAATGAGACCACCAGGGCTCCTCGCCCGGTGCCGGGAGTGGCGCCGGCCCTGGAGGCCGAAGTGGCGGTCCCCATCGAGCCAGGCGCTGAGGATGTTCAGGTGGACTTGCGGGTCACCTGGTCGCTGCATTAGAAGAGATCGGCTGTTGGTTCGACACCCTTGGCTTTGTTCGGATCTACAACAAGAAGGGGGAACACGATGCAGTATGATGAGTTCGTTGGAGAGGTACAGAATCGAACACGACTTCCGTCGCAGGGTGATGCGGTGCGCGCCATTCAGGCCACACTGGAGACCCTGGCGGAGCGGATAACAGCGGGCGAGGCCAGCGATCTAGCGGCCCAGTTGGACCCGGCGCTGGGAACGTTCTTGCGGGATGCCGACACCACGGAGCGGTTCTCGGTGGACGAGTTCTTCCTCCGGGTGGCCGCCAAGGAGACGGCCGACCTACCGGATGCTGTGCACCACACGCGGGCCGTGTTCGACGTGCTCCAGGAAGCAGTCACTACTGGGGAGATGGAGGACGTGCGTGCCCAGCTGCCGGATGACTATGATACCTTGTTCGAGGCTGGCAGCGAAGGGGAGATGGACATTAACGTGTGACCGCGCGGAGGCGTTCGGACGGCGGTCCGGCACCCCGCTGGAGCCCGAATAAGGACGGACGACGAGGTTGGCACCTACGGGTAGGCGTGAGCAGGATTTACGATGATGGCGATCAGAGAGCCGTTCGAGTACGAACTGACTCCCCGGAAGATGGACAAGGGGACGAGATAGGTTTGCGTGAGACTGACGAATAGATCGTCGGCGGTGTTGAGGGCGCTCGATGTCAAGCTGAACTCGTTGGACGTGTACAGCATAGACGTGGTAACCGAGGGGTCCTTCATCCCCGTTCTCGATCCGGGAGGGCAGGAGCTGATTCCTGTCCAGGTTTCGGCGAGCCTGCCGGGGAGCGTCTACATCACTGTGGAAGGTGAGCGCGCTGAGGAGCCGTTCCACTGGGAGTCGCCGGACATGACCGTGAAGGTGGGCGACGCTAGTGCAGAGTTGGTGAGCCTGGTAGCAGCGGCAGAACCTGGAGGTGTCGATGGCGAATGGATCCGCTGCGAGGCCAGTGTTCGCGGTCACGTAGCGAGTGAAGGCCTTACGCTACAGATATGGGCCGAGACCCCAGCGGGGGGGTTCAAGGAGTTGGCCAGCGTCGAGACCAAGCCCCTGTCCCCCGGCGAGGAGAGCCGTTACGTCGTCGAGGCAGAGGCCGGCGAAGAGGGAACGTACGAGGTCTACGCCTGCTTGTACGATGGCACGAGAAGGCTCGGTCGCGAGACGGAGCGGGTCCGAACGCGCCAGGAGTAGAGGGCTTCCCTGGCGGTGAGGGGTGCTACCAACCAGTGCTGCCAGGTCACTCAAAGGAACTGGTGCGGGGGCTCACGCAGGAGGATCTTGCGACGTAGAGAATCGATCCATAGAGGGTTACGAGCGACCGGTTCGGCCAGGCTCTGGTTGCCCGGCCGGGAACTGGTTTCGAGTCGAAGTGGCGTGTAGAGAGATACAATATAAGGAGAGGAGACGACATGGCGATCAAATACCCGCTGGAATATGAGTTAACACCGAAGAGCATTGGTACGGGCAGGCACTGGGTGACCCTCAGTCTGCAGAATATCGGGGCTCAGGACCTGACCGGGCTGGACGTGAGCTTGAATTCGCTGGACGCCTACAGTATCAGCGTCCTCGGAACCGGGAGCTACATCTCGATTCTCAAGCTGAACGAGAGGCGTGAGTTGCCCTTCCAAGTATCGGCGAACAGGACCGGAAGCCTTTATCTGACGGTCGATGGCTGGGAGGACGGGGAGCGCTTCCACTGGGAATCCCCGGGGATCCCGGTCACGGTGGGGGCAGAGGTCGCGGAGTTGGTCAGTCTCTTCGCCATGACCGAACCATACTCCCTGGTGGGCGAGAAGGTCCGCTGTGAAGCCGCCGTGCGGGGACTGAGCGAGAGCGAAGGGCTCAAGCTCGAGTTCTGGGCGGACACGCCCGGTGGTGACTTTGAGGAGCTCGCCATCGTGCAGACGAAGGCCCTAACGCCTGGTGAGGAGGTCACGTACTCCGCCGAGATTACGCCCAAGGAGGACGGCTTGTTCACCATCTACGCCTATCTCTACGATGGCGTCCGGCGGATAGGCCGGGAAGTCGAGTACGTCTACGTGAGACAAGCGTAGACCGCGGTGTCTCTCTTCGCCGGTGCCGCAGGCGAGCTCTGGTCGTGTGATTAAACGGTCCCAATCGCACCGGGCTGTGGAAACCTGCAGCCTGGCGCGATCGGTCCTGGTCGGCTCGCGCGGGTTCCCGCGCGGGACGAGACCTGGGCCCAGGTGAAGATAGACCGAAAGGGTGTAGAGTATGGCTGCGAAGTTTCCGATCGCATACGATATCGACCCGAAAAGCGTGCCCGCGGGCAGATCGTGGGTGACTGTGACGTTGGAGAACGTGAGCGAAGACGGTCTCAGTGGGCTCAACGTGCGCCTGAACAGCCTGGACACCTACGCCATCGAGGTCGTGGACGATGCCCAGTTCGTCGCATCCCTGGGGCCCGGCGAAGAAAGGGCTCTTCGATTCCAACTGGGAGCGCGGCAATCGGGCGGAGTCTACATCTCCGTCGATGGACGCTGGGGGGGCGAGCCCTTCCATTGGGAATCGCCCTCCCGGCGGATAGCCGTGGGCGCCGAGATCATCGAGCTGGTGAGCGCGTTCATTCTGTCCGATCCCGAACCCCGGCGGGGCGAGCCCGTGATCATCAAGGCGACGCTGCGCGGCCTAACGATGGCCTCGCGACTGGTGCTCGAGTTCTGGGTGGAGACTCCCAGCGGGAACTCGATATCGGTGGACAAGACGGCGACCGATCTGCTGAACCCGGGCGAGGTGGCCACCTACAAGTCCGACCCGTTCATCCCCGAGGAAGAAGGAATCTACGTGATTCACGTCTATCTGTTCGATGGGACGCGGCGGATCGGTTACGGGACGGACTATCTGACCATCACGACGTAGAGGAGCTTGGAGGCGGTCGTGCCTCTTGAGGGAGGGGGACGCCCTCCGAGATTCAGAGAGAGAGAGAGGCAGACGCCGCGGTACCGGCTCAGCGTCGGGCCGTCTGGGCATCTGGGTGCGCGCGCGGTTGCCGCAGGTGGAGCACTAAGGAGGGCAGCGATGGGTGGCAGACCGACCACGGGCAACCGGCTAAGCCTGGTTCTGATAGACAGGAAGCGGCGCTCCGAGATGGTGTGCAGGGCCGGCGAGGAGCACGACCCTATGCCAGCGTCAGGCTCGGTGACGGTGGAGGCAACCCGGCGAGCCGCAAAACGAGTTCGGCGTCAGCAGAGGGCAGGGAAGACATGGCCCGGTCAGGTCTCCCTCTATACCGCTGTAGACCCGAGCCGGGATGAGGCGCCGGACAACGAACCACGAGCTGGAACGACAGAATGACAAGGAGGAAATCCGATGTCAGGCAAGGGAAGTGGACTGGAACCCACGAAGCTCTATCACCCAACCGATCTGGACCAACTCAGCTTCTCGACGACCGATGAGTTAGAGGTCCTGACGGAGGTAATCGGACAACCTCGCGCGGTTGAGGCGATGCGGTTTGGCATGGGCATTGAGGACAAAGGGTTTAACATCTACGCCATGGGGCCGTCGGGCATCGGGAAACGGCCGCTGATGCTGCGGTTCTTCGAGGAGAGGGCCAAGGACGAACCGGCGCCCTCGGACTGGTGTTACGTGAAGAACTTCGAGGACGACAACAAGCCCCTGGTGATCGAGCTTCCAGCCGGAAAGGGTGTTGAATTTCGCGATGACATGGACGAGCTGGTGGAGCAGTTCAGCACGGCCCTGTCGGCGGCTTTTGAGAGTGAGGAGTATCAGTCCCGGCGCCAGTCGATCATGGAGGAGTTCCAGGAGAGACAGCAACAGGCTTTTCAGGAGCTACAACGAAGAGCTCGTGAAGAGGACGTCAGGCTGATCCGAACGCCAGCTGGACTGGCTGTGGCGCCCGTGCGAGAGGGGGAGGTCCTGTCCCCAGACGAAATCCAGCAGCTGTCCGAGGCCGAGCAGGAGGCACTTCAGGAGAAGGTGGCGGAGATGCAGGATGAGATGCAGGGCATCATGCGCCAGGCCCCTGGCTGGCAGCGGGAGATGCGCGACCGCCTGGATGAGTTGAACCGAGAGATGGCTAATCTGGCCATCGGCGGCCTGATCGATGAGCTCCGCGAGAAGTACTCGGATTTCCCAAAGGTGGTCGAGCATCTCGATGCGGTGCAGGAGAACGTGGTGGAGAATGCGGAGAGCTTCCTGCCGCAACAGGGGGGGCAGGAGACGGCGCAGCAGCAACTCCAGCAGGCGCTGCAGGGCGGCGACGCCCAGGGGCGCCAGGCCATGATACAAGAGGCTCTGATGCGACAGTATAAGGTCAACGTCATCGTGGACAATAGCGAGGCAAGTCACGCACCTGTGGTCTACGAGGACAATCCGACCTACCAGAACCTGATTGGGCGCATCGAGCATATGGCGCGCATGGGTGCCCTGATGACGGACTTCCATCTGATCAAAGCAGGAGCCCTCCACCGGGCAAACGGCGGGTACCTGCTTCTGAACGCCCGGAAGCTGCTCACGGAGCCCTACGCCTATGAGGCCCTGAAGCGCGCTATGGACGCGGGCACCATACGCATTGAGTCGTTGGGCCGTCAGCTCAGCCTCATCAGCACAGTGTCGCTAGAGCCCGAGCCGGTCCCGTTGGACGTCAAGGTCGGTCTGTTTGGCAGCCGGCTTATCTACTACCTGCTGACCCAGTTCGATCCGGAGTTCGCCGAGCTCTTCAAAGTCTAGGCGGACTTCCACGAGGAGATGGATCGGAACGAGGGGAACCAGGAGCTGTACGCCAGGATGATCGCCACCATGGTGCGCGAGGCCGAATTGCAGCCCTTTGATCGCAGCGCGGTGGCGCGAGTCATCGAGCACGGGGCCCGGATGGTGGGAGACGCGGAGAAGCTCTCGATGGAAGGCGAGCATTTGAAGGATCTGCTGCGAGAGGCCAATCACCGCGCCAAGGAGAACGGGAACGGCGTGGTGACGGCGGCTGACGTGCAGCGGGCCATTGACGAACGGATCTACCGGGCCGATCGGCTGCGCGAACGGATGCAGGAGGCGATTCTGCGCGACACCGTTCTCATCGAGACGGATGGCGAGGAGGTCGGGCAGATAAATGGGCTCTCTATCATCCCGCTGGGTGGCTTCATCTTCGGTCGTCCCACGCGGATCACGGCGCGAACGCGGATGGGTAAAGGCGAGGTGGTGGACATCGAAAGGGAGGTCGAGTTGGGCGGGCCGATCCACTCGAAAGGGGTCCTCATCCTGGCCGGGTTCCTGGGTGCCCGCTACGCTGCGGAGACTCCTCTATCCCTCTCCGCCAGTCTGGTATTCGAGCAGTCCTACAGTCAGATCGAGGGAGACAGCGCGTCCTCGGCGGAGCTGTATGCCCTGCTCTCCTCATTGGCCGACGTGCCGATCAAGCAATCCCTGGCCGTCACCGGCTCGGTCAATCAGCGTGGTCAGGTTCAGGCTATCGGCGGTGTTAACCAGAAGATCGAGGGCTTCTTCGATATCTGCGAAGCGCGCGGTTTGACGGGTGAGCAGGGCGTCCTGATCCCTGCCAGCAACGTCAAGAACCTCATGCTGCGGGAGGACGTGGTCGACGCGGCAGCAGAGGGGCGTTTCCACATCTACCCGGTGGAGACGGTGGACGAGGGGATCGAGATCCTGACCGGTGTACCAGCAGGGAAGCGCGGAGAGGGGAAGGAAACCCCGGAGGATGAGTATCCCGAAGGGACGATTAACTACCGTGTGGCGCGCCGGTTGGCAGAACTGGCGGAGAAGCGCTCTGAGTTTGGGAAGGAGAGCGAGGGAGAATAGGGGTCATGACCGCAGGGATAGATGACCGACATACGAGCGACCCCGGTTCGGATGAGTCGAACCTGAACAACCGGCCCACCACTGGCGGCGAAGTGGAGGGGAGGGAGGGCGATCACGGTATCGAACGTATCCTGGTGGCTCTAGACCCCTCGACCCACAGCGGGGCGGCCCTGGAGGCGGGAGCGAGAATGGCTTCCCGGCTGGGGGCCGAGCTCATCGGGTTGTTTGTCGAGGACGTCAACGTACGGCGGCTGGCCGAGTTGCCCTTCGTGCAGGAGGTGGGCTTCTTCACTGGGCGCTGCCGGCGGGTGGAGACGCGGGAGCTTTCACGCCAGCTGCAGGTACAGGCAGGACGGGTCCAGACGCGGTTCCGCGTACGCACACAGCGCCTGGCGACGCGTTGTACCTTCCGTGTCGTACGAGGGCGAGTGGCGCCCGAGGTGCTGGCGGCGGCCGCTGAAGCCGACGTGGTCATTATGGGGAAAGGGGCCTGGTCGC
>SKLM01000437.1 GCA_007123205.1 Thermoflexales bacterium | reverse complement strand
TCAGGAGCTCAGCCGTCAGTTCGCGGGGAAGGTCTGTTTCCGCGCCGACCTGGACCGACAGCAGGTGTTGCCCCACGGTACGCCCATTGATGTGGCCGAGCACGTCCGGGTGACGCACGCGGCTTTCGGCAGCGCCAAAGGAGGGTACATCGGCTACGGCCAGATCGGACCGGACGTCCCCTTGGTCAACGCCGAAGCGATGCTGCGCACATTGACCACTCTGCACCTGGAACCATAGCGCGCCACGCCGGAGCTCACGAGGAGCCACACCTATCGCGACAGCACCCGCTCCTCAGAGGCATCTCGCTCTGGAACAGAACCTCAGGGCTTTCAGGCACGCCATCCTGGAACGTAGTGGCGCGCCAGGTCACTCCTTTGCCCGACTTGGTGGCACACCAGGGACTACCCCGGAGTACAGCCAGTCGGTTGCACCCGTTCACGCTGATCCGCTGCGCGATGTGTGATGGAGTGGATTTCTTCAAGCTGGATCTTGCCAGCGTCTGGTGCGACAGAGGCAGTGTTCGGCTCGAGCCTCCGAGCACGGCTGGCAACCCAGGTGTCATAGTTGACAGCACTCTTGAAGACTGCACTCCTGTGAGGGCTGGCTGCATCGTGCCGCTCTCTGATGCTGACGAACGTGCTCAAGCATGCCCGGCTGTAGCGGACATCCGCAAGGCGCGTGGGGCGAGTACTGTGCCAACGCGAAGGATGGTGCGTCTGATGGTGTCGAGGCCAGGAGAGACCAGACGCCGCCCGGACTGCGTCCCGGCACACAACCCTGCGCTGGAGGTGTACGGCTGGAGCCTATGCAGGACTCCGGAGATGGACGACCGGTGCCGTCAGCGAGACCTCGTCGTACAGGAAAGGATGGACAGGCGGATGCCGTCAGTGTACGCCAGAAAGTGTTTAATCTCACGAGGGTACGCAGCAATCGTCTGCCCTCCCCACAACCCCCAGGCGAGAGGGTGATCTTAGCGAAGGCGGGACTATCCGCCGACAATACGGAGGAAGACCGCGCCCAGAGCTGCCTCGAATTCGCTGTTGAATCCGACTTGAGGCCCTTGAGATTGGACGGTCGAGTGGGCGCACTCTTCCGAACGTGGCGGCGCGCTGCGGCAGTCCGCGCCCGTGGAAAGCGGGCTAGGGATCATCCTACGAGGCGCCAGGGTCTTGACAGCTGAGACCGTGGTGGTCGGATCTCGGCCTGAGGCCAGAGCTCATACGCTTCGATTCTTACAGACCGCAGCCTATGGTAGAATAGCGGTGGAGGTGAGAGTGATGCGACTTGTCAGACTGACAGCAAGGGTCACACCTGATCGCACCGTGACCCTCAAGGTGCCGGAAGACGTGCCGATGGGCCTGACGGAGATTGTCGTGGTGTTTGGCCCCCCGGAATCGCGCCCCGGGCTCGGCAACACGTTGGGCGATCTGCAAGCATCTGAGTTCTTCGGAATGTGGCGCGGGCGGGAGGATATCCCGGACAGCTCCACGTTCGCCCGGGCGCTCCGAGAGCGCACCTGGACCCGTTCCGGGCAATGATACTTCTCGATGCTGATGTCCTGATCGATTGCTTGCGCGGCTTACCTTCAGCGGAGAGGTGGTTGCGTGAGTCTTCGGTTCGAGTCTTTGGCATTCCTGGCATCGTGGCAATGGAGTTAGTCGTTGGGTGTCGTGACAAGACCGATCTGAGACACGTGCAGTCGTTCATCCGTCGCTTCAGAGTCATCTGGCCCGAGGCCAACGACTTCAGGCGTGCATTCGATCTACTGGTGGCCCATCGTCTCGAGTTCGGCGTCGAGGCCCCGGACTGTATCGTTGCCGCCATCGCGTTGGAACGCAGCATACCGCTCTACACGTTCAACGTCAAGCCCTTCCAAGGCTTCTCCGGTCTTGAGGTGGTCCAGCCATACGCGCGGTGACCCGCGAGTAAGGGCACACCATCAGACCCGGGCTCCAGTCTCGACGCCCTCTACCGCGCCGAGCAGGATCCCTGATTCCCCTCGGTGCCCTGGATTCGGACGAGTCTACCCTCAATCACTCCACATCCAGGTGCCGCTCGAACACACGGATGTAGTAGACGGTGAACATGATCAGCAACAGGCCAGAGATGCTGAGCGCTGCGGCCCGGACCAGGCCGGTGTCGAAGCCCGGTAACGCGTACCACACCGTGAGGCAACCCACGGAGACGAGGAAGGTGACCAGAAAGGCCGTCGAGCCTGGATCATACTCGAGCGCCTGCCGCACCTCAACATCGTCGACGATCGTCACGTGCGATGACAGCCAGGAACCAGCCAGCGTGGTAGCGATCAAGAGGACGTAGAACGTCATCCAGAGACGGGGCTGGTCCAGAGACTGGATGGCCATCAGCTGTAGCAGGCCCAGGACCAGGTAGCCGACGGCAAAGGCAAAGTGGGTCTTGGCCGTCAGGTTGATAACCCGAAAGGCGAAGAAGTAGTTGTCCACGAACGAGTACCAGAATATGATGCACATCAGCAGGCTCTGTGCGCCGGTCACCAGAGCCCAGGCCCCGTCGGGAGACGGGAGGCTCCTCAGAGCAACCACGACTTCATTGCCCAGGGCAGCCACCGTGACACCCTGGATAACCGTGCCCAGGGCGAAGTGCACCTCCGCCTGATAGGCCCGCTTCTGTTCCGAAAGATCCTTCACCCAGTCACCCCCATCCTATGTGCGAGTTAGCCCAGGCCGCGGGCAGCGCCACCGTCTCCCCGTAGCCTCACCAATTCGGCCGCGCGCAGACCCCCACCTTCCGTCCGCTGCGGCCCGACGGGCTCAGTCCGGCGTCCGCCACCACGTCTCCAGCCCCTTCTTCCGCAGGATAGCCGACCGATCCGTCTGAAG
>SKLM01000010.1 GCA_007123205.1 Thermoflexales bacterium | reverse complement strand
GACTGGAGAAGCGGAGCGACTGGAGAAGCGGAGCGACTGGAGAAGCGGAGCGACTGGAGCCACGAAGAATCTCGCTCACGCTGGCCAGGCACAATCCACCCCTGGGCGCTCCGCCGTTGGCCCAAGATCCCTGATTGCTGATCTGCGGCTGGATCGCCAGGTAGATGCGGCCGCGGCCATCAGGACCTGATTGCTCAACCCCATCTTGCGGGTGAACGTCCCTTCCTCTTCACGACGACAAGCCTGCGCGCGGCGGGTTCCCACTCTTTCCGGGTCCGAGCTGGTGCGCAGAGCCGCTCGCACCTGCGAACCGAGACCCCAGGACGGGTCACGGTTAACCCGCATGTGGTCACTCTCCACTGACGGAGGCGGCACGGCCTCATCCTGGCCGGCGCAAGGACTGCGTCAACGAAGGACCAGCTGCCTCGCCGACCGACCCGACCCGCCGGAGGTAGCGCCTATTGTTGCCCGTGCCCCTGCGCCTCAGCCTTGACCGGCCGCCACGAAGTTCAGCACCCGCTCGCCTTCATCGTACCAGATCCTTAGTCGATAGTCCGTCAACTCAAAATCACCCGCCGTTCGCAGAGCCTCAAGATACTCCCGCTCCTGTTCCATCAGACCAGGACAGGCGATCTCCGTGGCGATGATCTCCCTGAACGAGAGGCTGCCATCGCCGACCACGTAGGCTGCTCCAAAGGTGTTGCAGCCTGTGAACCCCCCCGCTTGACTCTCGGCCCCGAACCAGACAGTGACTTCCGTCTCTTCCAGGACCGGAGTCTCGGCACCGGGCCCACCGTATGACGCCAGCATCCATTCGGTGTTGACCAATGCGGCCTCTGGGTCCGGCTGACGATCGCCCACGATACCGGGTACCAGTTCGGCCAAGCGGGCGCACGTCGCCATCAACACGATCGTCAGCCCCAGCGTGACATAAGTCCATCGCCTATCCATCGATTCCATCTTTCCCCCCTAAGCCCAACATCCCCAGGCGTCGGGTTCCCGACAACGCTGGGGCGGGTCGCAGAACTCGGATGCCTCGACGCCAGGCCGACGTTGGTCCATCGTCTGCCCTTGATCGCCCAGTCAGGGGCCGTCAAGTCCGGGGAATCCCAACGATGCCATTCCCCCGGTCCCACTCCTACCACGATTGTACGCGACACGCCCGTCCCGAACCGATGACTTGGGTTGGTCAGTGGTGGAGTTTCGTTTGAGACAGGTTGGCGTTTGGTTTGCGGAAAGCTGAAAGCGGGATCTGCGTCGGGCGAGCCTTGACACAGCTGGCACCGGGGGAGAGGGCTAGGCCGAGGCTTGGGGAACCGCCGGTGAGGGCGGGGAAGTCTGCCTGGGGAGCACGAATGCCGCTGCTTCGCAGCCGATAGGCCGCGGCAGCCCGGCAGCGGCGCGAGGACCGTGGGCCCATCAGCCCGTCCGAGATCGGTCGGCTCTCACCCGCCGAGCAGTTGGCGTACGGCGACTTGTGCCAACACGGTGATGCCAGGGACCAGGATTGAGACCACCAGCGACCGTAGGGTGGATACATCGTAGGGCCAGGTCTGGACTTGCTCCAGCCGCTCCTCATAGGCGATAAGCGCTTGGATCTCTGCGCTAATCTGAGGAGCTCCCTTCGTACGGTTGATGCCCTCCATCAGTCTGACAGACAAGGATCGCAGATGGTGGCGCAATTCCCTTAGTTCACCCTGCTTGGCCGCCGCGATGATCTTATGTGTCGGATACATGTTCCAGAAGAAGATGACCACGGGCATCAGGAACACCGGGCCGTTGATAAGCCAGAACTCCGGCGTCAGTAGTCCACTCAGGTCGGGAGCGGAGAACACCAGGGCGATCGTGACGCCTCCCACGAATGCCAGGGCCAGATAGAGGCTGCTTCTTCCCACCACCTCGAAGGGACCCAGGTCGAACACGTCCACTCGCAGTGGCTGTTGAAGCAGAGCCGCTGTCACTCTGACGCTGACCACCGAAGCGTACACAGTCCAGCTCAGCAGGCCGAGGACCGCCGGAGTGAAGATCAGGCTGTAGATCGTCACCCAGTTCACAGCCAGACCCCCGTTGGCGATCACGATGACGATTCCCCCCAGGAACCCGAGGGCGA
This sequence comes from Thermoflexales bacterium, assembly GCA_007123205.1. Taxonomy (GTDB): domain Bacteria; phylum Chloroflexota; class Anaerolineae; order B4-G1; family B4-G1; genus SKLM01. Next base: position 755 of record SKLM01000010.1, on the reverse strand, counting down.
TGGCGCCCATCTCCTGCTGAAGGCCCACCCTCGGGGACTCGCGGGCGAGGATGGCTGATGGCCTGTCGTCGACCTCGGCGAGAGGGAGAATGGCCTCGATCAGTTCGTTCTCCATCGTGGTGAGCTTGGGCGCAATGAGCAGGATGTAGAGAATGACGGTTGGGCTCAGCAGTGTGCCCCGCCACTGGCCCTGCGTCAATAGGTTGCCAATGCCGTATTCCAGCGCCCCGACCAGCAGCGCCGACCCGTACAGCATCAGGGCGATGAGCAGGATCGTGGGGCGTGCTCGTGCACGGCCGATCGATCGCTCGAAGAGGGTCTCGGCAAACTCCATTGGCTGACTCCGTTCTCACTGAGAGCGCTGACTCGCTCGGACTGGGACAGAAACCCGTTATCATCCAGGGAGGCGAATCCGACACCACCGTTTCTCCGCCAACTCCCGCGGGGGGTGTAGAGCTTAGTTCCTTCCCGCCTTGTCGCTGAAGGCGAGTGTAGCATTGGGGGAGCATGGAGTCAAACCCGCGCTGTGGCGTGTTGACCAGCTGATCGGTTGGGATGGCAGGATTGAGGGTACGGTAGAAGCCCTCCTCACCCAGCCTCTCCCCCCAAGGGGAGAGGGGTAGGAGCGGCAAGCTGGAGCGTCCTCGGCGACGGCGTACACCTTGGCTCTGGGGTGCCGTCGGGATGAAGTGGCGCGTCGCACCTATGAGCGGAGAGACTACCAGATAGCGTGGTGCGTTGGCGAGTTGATGGAG
>SKLM01000163.1 GCA_007123205.1 Thermoflexales bacterium | reverse complement strand
TCGGCTATCACGAGTTCGAGGCCGCTGCCCTGCTTGTCGACGGTCTGGAAACCCACGGATTCGAGGTGCAGAAAGGGCTCGCGGGCCTCCCGACGTCCTTCAGAGCTACCCTCAAGGGACGGGATCCAGGACCCACGGTCGCCCTGTTGGCCGAGTACGATGCGCTGCCTGAGGTCGGTCACGGATGCGGCCACAACCTGATCGGCGCCGGGGCTTTGGGCGCGGCTATCGGGCTTAAGGCGGTGATGGCCGAGCTGCCGGGGCGTCTGCTGGCCATCGGAACGCCGGCCGAGGAGTTCACCGGTCGACTCCATATTCCCGGAACGCCGGATCACCAGCGGGCCACGGGCGGGGGCAAGATCCAGATGCTTGAGGCCGGCGTCTTCGACGATGTGGACGTATGTCTTATGTTCCATCCATCCACCGAGAACAAGGTGATCGAAAGCAATCTAGCCTTCGCAGTGCTGGAGCTGGAGTTCGAGGGGCGGCCAGCGCATGCCGCCGCTGACCCGTGGAACGGAGTGAATGCCCTGGACGGCATTCTGCTCACCTACATGGGGATCAATGCCCTGCGGCAGCACATCCAGACCGATACCCGCATCCACGGGATCATCACCCACGGTGGAGATGCTGCTAACATCATCCCCGAGCGGGCCACGGCCAGCTTCATGGTGCGTGCCCCGAATCGCGCTGGCGTCGAGGCGTTGGTAGAGCGCGTCGTACACTGCGCCGAGGGCGCAGCGCTGGCCACAGGGGCGAGGCTGATCGACCGGCACCTGATCACCGTCGACAATGTGCGCATCAACCCCACCCTGCAGGGCACGGTCATCGACAACTTCGTGACCCTCGGGGCAGAACCGCCCCCGCCGATACGCGGGTACGGATCCACCGACTTCGGCAATGTGTCCCAGTACCGCCCGGGCAGCCACTTCTACGTGGGGACCCACCCGGCTGATATGGCCTGGCACTCGGAGGCGGTGGCGGAGGGTTCGGTCTCGGACGAGGCTCACGCTGGCATGCTGCTGGGAAGCAAGGTGTTGGCGATGACCGCCATCGATCTGCTCAGCACACCGGGTCTTGTGGACGATATTAGACGGGACTTCGAATCGGGAGGATAGCATGGCGGGTTATCTGCTGGAGAACATGCGTCTCATCGATGGCACCGGCCGTGTTTGGGATCGTGCCCATATCCGCGTGGAGGGCGAGCGCATCCAGGGGGTCTCAGAGGCACGGCCCATGGAAGACGCGGTGCCCGCTTTCGACCTCACAGGGAAGACGGCGGTCCCGGGGTTGATCAACTGCCACACCCACGTGTGTGGCCAGGCTCTGGAGGGCGGGCCGGGCGTCACCCCAGACCAGTTGGTGGCCGAGCACGCGGTGCGGGGCGCAGCGTGGTTGGAGGATGCGCTTCTGCGAGGGGTTACCGCCATCCGGGATGTCGGCGGCGGCGATCACGTCGACCTGGCGCTCAAGGGGATGGTGGAACGAGGGGTGATTGCCGGCCCGCGCATGCGGGCCTCGGGCCGCTACATCTGTATGACGGGGGGACACGGGTGGGAGCGGGGCTTGGAGGTGGACGGGCCCGACGAGGCCCGCAGGGCGGCCCGCCTGCAGCTGAGGGCGGGAGCGGACACCATCAAGGTGATGGCGACCGGTGGCATCCTGACACCGGGAACACGTCCCGGTTCGCCTCAGCTGACCCGGGAGGAGATGGCGGCCGCCGCGGAGGAAGCTCACAAAGCCGGCCGAGCGGTGGCGGCGCACGCCGAAGGCAGGGAGGGCATCCTCAACGCGATCCTGGCCGGCGTCGATTCCATTGAGCACGGCTACGAACTGGACGATGAGATCATCGAGCTGATGCTGGAGCGGGGGACGTTCCTCTGCCCAACCCTGACGTGTGACCTGCGGATCGCGGAGCGCGGCCTGGAGTTCGGCCTTTCGCAGGAGGCGGTGGACAAGATGAACCGCTGGATCGATCGCCTTCTGGAGAGCTTCCAGCGCGCGTATCGGGCGGGCGTTCGCATCGCGGCAGGGAACGACGCTCTGGCTGACTGGGTGACCATCGGCGATATGGCGGGGGAGATCGCGGCCATGGTGGAGCACGGGATGGAGCCCCACGATGCGCTGCTTGCAGCCACCGCAGAGGCAGCTGAGCTGCTGAGGCTGTCCGATGAGGGGACGGTGGAACCGGGCAAGCGCGCCAACCTGCTGATAGTGGACGGCGATCCGTTGGCCGACATCGGGTCGTTGGCGCAGGTAGCCGGGGTCATCAAGGATGGTGAGTGGGTCACAGAGCCAGTTGGTGAGCGGTGAGCACGGGCGGAGCCAGTTCAGCCCCTGGCCTATCGCAAGCTCTATGATCACGAGTCCGGCGCCGGGTAACGGCCAGGGGGCCGCCCGGGGCGCAAGGTCGCTTGCACCTGTCAGGATTGCCTGGAGGCCGGCGCCGTGGCATACGCTCGGGTGGGCACTCCTCCCTTCTGGCTGCATGCGAGTGCTGCCGCCTTCAGCGGGGCTCTACGTCGCCACCCGCCTTCTGCTCGCCGGGAGGAGGTGACCAACTCGATCGAATCAGGGGGCCGATGAACTCGAGAGAACGCGTCTTGACCGCTATTAGCCATCAGGAGCCAGACCGGATCCCCGTGGATTTCTGGTCGAGCAAGGAGATGAAAGTGGCGCTGTTGCGTCACCTGCATCTCAACGACGAGGATGAGCTGCAGGACTTCCTCGGTTCCGACATTCGGTGTGTCTACCCCACCTACATTGGACCACGCCTGAGGACATTCGCCGATGGCGGCTACGAGGATTTCTGGGGTGTGGTTCGAAAACCCCACTCCCACGGCGCCGGTGGCGAGTACGATGAGGT
>SKLM01000333.1 GCA_007123205.1 Thermoflexales bacterium | reverse complement strand
TCTTCTTCTATCCGCCGTGCCGGTGGGAATCGTCGTGATAGCCACGGCCTTGATCGTCCTACGGGGCCGGCGATCGTGGCTGCCGGCCACCCGAGCCCGCGCGCCGGGGCGCCCGCGGCCTTGGTGGCGGGTTTTCTCCTCGCACGAGACACGCATCATCATCAGCGCGGCCACCGTCATGGTCCTTGGGCTCGCGGCCTGGGTATTCCTCGCCCCCTCCCCCGGCGGGTCGCCGACGGAGTTCGCTGTGCTCGAGGGGGAGAGCCCCCCCCGGACTGTGCTCGTCGATGAATTCGTGAGCGTGACGATATCCATCCGCAACCCGAAGCGGACCAGCCGCAGCTACCGGCTGGAGGTCTGGGCCCGGGACGACATGGTGGATCGGGAGGAGTTGATCACCATGGTGTGGCCCCTGCACATCGATGGCAGAGGCTCGGCAGAGCATGAGCTCACTTGGTGGATGCCCTGGCCCGGAGAGGATCAGCAGGTCGAGTTCCGGCTCTCCGCCGATGGTGAGGACGAGGCCGAGCCGTGTGGCCTGCTGCGGCTTCGGCTGGACGTCCACGAGCCCTAGCCGCCGCGAATAGGTCGCTCGCTGCGAACCCCAGCGCGAGGAAACCCATCGGGTGCGTGAAGGCTGCGCTGCCGGCGGCAGTGGGCAGGCCTATGACCCGCCCGGAGCTGGAGGTGAGGGTTGGAGCGTTGCCGACTGACCGGCCATGGGTGCCCGGTCACTGTTCCGGGGATGCCTTACTATGACGATACTTGCTATGGAGGAGCGATTGCTGACGATGAGTAAGCTGAAGTGGTGGCAAGAGGCGGTTTTCTACCAGATCTACCCGCGGAGTTTCGCGGATGGCAACGGCGACGGCATCGGCGACATCAGAGGGATGATCGAGAAACTGGATTATCTGCAGGATCTGGGCATCGACGCCGTGTGGCTCTCGCCGCACTACCCCTCGCCCCAGGTCGATTACGGCTACGACGTAGCCGATTACACTGACGTTGAGCCGGAATACGGCACCCTGGCAGAGTTCAAGACCTTCTTGGCCGAGGCTCACCGACGCGGCATCCGGGTCATCGTCGACTTCGTCCCCAACCACTCTTCGGACCAACACCCCTGGTTCATCGAGTCGCGTTCATCACGCGACAATCCCAAGCGGGACTGGTACGTGTGGTGCGACCCAGGGCCGGACGGAGGACCGCCGAACAACTGGGAATCGGTCTTCACGGGATCCGTGTGGGAATACGATGAGATCACCGATCAGTACTACTATCATATGTTCCTGAAGGAGCAACCTGATCTCAACTGGCGGAACCCCGAGGTCAAAGCGGCGATGTGGGCCGCCGTGCGGTTCTGGCTGGACGTCGGCGTCGATGGGTTCCGGCTCGACGCCATTCGTACCATCTTTGAGGATCCGGACATGTCCGACGAGACCAGCGACGTGGGGCTGGTCGAGCTGTACTTGATGGCCGATGAAGCAGAGACGCCGGAGGAGAGGCGGGCCGTCGCCGAGAAGCGCGAGGAGAAGTTCCGCCATCAGGTCAACCAGCCCGAACTGCACCCGCTCTTTCAGGAGCTCCGCCGCCTGGTGGATAGCGAGTACGACGGCCGGGTGCTGGTGGGCGAGACCGAAACCATCGAGTTCTATGGAGATGGCCAGAACGAGCTCCATCTGGTGTTCAACTTCCCCTTGATGAAGACCGATCGCCTCACGCCCAGGCACATCCGGAAGAACCAGGAGGAGCGGCTGTCAAAGCTGCCGGACCGCGCCTGGCCCTGCAACACGCTGGGGAACCACGACTCCCCGCGGGCTTGCAGCCGGTACGGGGACGGCAAGCACGACGAGGAATTGGCGCGCCTTTCCCTGGCCCTGGTCCTGACTCTGCGCGGCACACCCTTTCTCTACAATGGGGAGGAGATCGGCATGACCGATCTGATCGTCGACGATGTCGATCAACTGCGGGATACGCTCGCCCTGCGGCTGTACGAGGCGGCTGTGGAGGTCGCCGGCCTTCCCGCGGATGAGGCGTTCGAGCGCATCCGTCACACCACACGCGACACGTGCCGCTCACCGATGCAGTGGGCTCCCGGGCCCAACGCGGGATTCAGCCCGGCTGGTGTGGCGACGTGGCTTCCGGTGCACGAGAATCACAGCGAAGGGATCAACGTCGCCGACCAGCAGGCCGATCCGAATTCGATGCTCAGCTTCTACAAGCGGATGCTGGCTATGCGGACGGGGACGCCCGCCCTTATCGCAGGCGACCAGACCATGCTGCACGGTGATGCGGAGGACTACGTCGCGTTTGTTCGCAGCACCCGGGAGCAGACCTGTCTCGTGGTGCTCAACTTCTCGGCCGACGCTCACGTCCTAACCTTCGAACTGGATCGAAAGATCGCCTCCCCTGTCTTCTCGACTCGCGAACGGGCGGGGCGTGACGATCTCTCCGCATTGCAGATCGCCCCATTTGAGGTCTACATCGCGGAGTTGACATAGCGGGTGTGAGCCCACGCCCGCGGCTCCGGCTGGCCAGGTCCCGCGCTCACAAGGGACGGGAACGCCTGACTACCGACGACCGGAAGCTGCCCACCTGCCGCGCGGGACGGGCCTGACCCACTGATCCACCCACACGATGTCGACCTCACCACCAGTCAGTGAATCCTTGACGGCTGCGGCCCAGGGGAAAGGGCGGGAGACCGGGGGCTACTACCTGGCGTTCGTGGCCCTGGGGCTGGTCAACGCTTCGCTGGGCCCGACGCTTCCGGGGCTGGCCGACCAAGTCGGCGCCCCCCTTAACGAGATCAGTCTGCTGTTCACGGCCGGATCACTGGGCTACCTGGCCGGTTCGCTGCTCGGCGGTCGCGC
>SKLM01000418.1 GCA_007123205.1 Thermoflexales bacterium | reverse complement strand
CCAACGCTCCACACGCTCTTTCTCACCAAGGCATCGGCTACCGTGTAGAGGTGCTTGGCCGCCGGATCCTCCAACGCACCGACCCGCCGCTTCAGCTCGTCCACCCGCTCTCGTTGAGCCCTGATGCCCCCTTCGTTGCTCTGGTCCGCCGTCAGCAAGCCGACCGCCAGTTCCTCGCCGATCTCGTTGCGCATTCGTTCCACCAGCTCCCGGGCGTACTCCGCTTGCTTATCCAGCGTAAGGCGGAATCCAAAGCCGAACTCCGCGTTGTCCTCGAACAGCGAATTGCTCCACGCCGGCCCTCGTCCCTCCGCGTTGAAGGCCCAGGGGGTGGTCGGCAGGTTCCCCCCATAGATGCTGGTGCATCCCGTGGCGTTAGCGATGATAGCCCTGTCGCCGAAAAGCTGACTCATAAGCTTAAGATAGGGGGTCTCTCCACACCCGGCGCAGGCGCTGGAGAACTCGAACAGAGGCTGCCGCAACTGCACGTCTCTGATCCGGCCGAAATCGAGATCGGCAGGCGGCGGTCCTTCGGGCAGCGTCCACCGGAAGAAGTGCCAGTTCTCCCGCTCCTGCTCCCGGATGGGCAGTTGGGCCTCCATGTTGATCGCTTTCCGTCCCACCGCGGACTTGTCCCTGGCCGGACAGACTTCCACACAGACGGCACAACCGGTGCAGTCCTCCACCGACACCTGGACGGTGTATTTCTTGTCTTCTAGGCCGGGCTGACGCCACCGGGCGTCGGCCCCCTTGAACGTCTCCGGTGCCTCCTCGAGATGGCTCTCGTCGTAGACCTTTGATCGGATGACCGCGTGGGGACAGTAGAGCACGCACCGGCCGCACTGGATACAGACGTCCGGTTCCCACACCGGCACCTGCAGGGCGATGTTGCGCTTCTCCCACTTGGTGGTCCCGCTCGGGAACGTCCCATCCACCGGCATCGCGCTGACGGGCAACCCGTCGCCCTCCCGGGCCTGGATCGCCGCTGTCACGTCCTGGACAAAGGTGGGAGCCTCCCGACTCACCAAGGGCCCCATCTCGATGTCGCCCGTCGCCTCCCCGGGCACATCGATCTGATAGAGCCCATCGACGGCCGCGTCCACCGCCGCGAAATTCTTCTCCACCACCGCCCTGCCCCGCTTGCCGTAGGACTTCTCAATGGCCCCCTTGATCTTCTCAATGGCCTCATCCCGGGGCAAAATGCCGCTGAGGGCAAAGAACCCGGTCTGCATCACGGTGTTGATCCGGTTTCCCAGCCCGACCTGATCGGCGATCTCGTAAGCATTGATGCCGTAGAGGCTCAGGTTCTTATCGATGATCTGCTGCTGAGCCCGGCGGGGAATGAGGTTCCAAGTCTCATCGGGATCGTGAGGGCTGTTGATCAAGACGGTGGCCCCGTCCGCTGCCCGCTGGAGCACGTCGAACTGGGCGAAGAAGCGGAACTGATGCACCCCCACGAATCCGGCCTGGGCAATCAGGTACGTGCTGTGAATCGGGTGCGGCCCGAAACGGAGGTGAGAGACAGTGACCGCACCGGCCTTTTTGGAATCGTAGACGAAGTAGCCCTGAGCGTAGTTGTCGGTTTCCTCGCCGATGATCTTGATGGCGTTCTTGTTCGCGCTCACCGTGCCGTCGGCGCCCAGGCCCCAGAAGACGGCCCGCACCGCTTCCTCGCCCTCCGTGCCAAAGCCCGGGCCATAGTCAATGCTTGTGTGCGAGACATCGTCCCTGATGCCCACGGTGAAATGGCGCTGCGGCTCTTCTTTCGCCATCTCGTCGAAGACCCCCTTCACCATGGCAGGCGTGAACTCCTTGGACGACAACCCGTAGCGACCGCCCAGCACCCGGGGCATACGACCCGCCGCCAGCGCTCCTCGGGCCATCCCCTCGCTGCACGCGGTGACGACATCCTGGTAGAGAGGCTCCCCTACTGCGCCCGGCTCCCTGGTACGGTCGAGGGTCGCCAACACACACACCTCAGAAGGGAGAGCCTGCAGGAAGCGATCCACCGAGAAGGGCCGGTACAAGCGCACCTTCAGGGCCCCCACCTTCTCTCCCTCAGCCACCAGGTAGTCGACAGCCTCCTCGGCGGTCTCTGCCGCCGAACCCATCAACACGATCACGCGTTCTGCATCGGGGGCTCCCACGTAGTCGAATAGGTGATACTGACGGCCCACCACCTGGGCGAATCGGTCCATCACCTCCTGCACCGTATCAGGCGTTGCCTCGTAGTACGGGTTCGCGGCCTCTCTGGCCTGGAAGAAGACGTCCGGATTCTGTGCCGTCCCACGGATGAACGGCGTGTCCGGCGAGAGCGCTCGCTGGCGGTGGGCGTGGACCATCTCGTCGTCGATGACGGCCCGCATATCGGCCTCGCTCAACCGCTCGACCTTCTGGATCTCGTGGGAGGTGCGGAAGCCGTCGAGGCAATGGAGAAAGGGCACCCGCGCCTCCAGCGTGCTCGCCTGGGCGATGAGGGCGAAGTCCATCACCTCCTGCACACTGTTGGCGAACAGCATGCCCCAGCCCGCAGATCTCGCGGCCATCACGTCGCTGTGGTCGTCGAAGATCGACAGAGCGTGGGTGGCCACTGTGCGCGTGGCGATATGGAAGACCGTGCTGGAGAGCTCCCCAGCTATCTTGAACATGTTGGGGATCATCAACAGGAGCCCCTGACTGGCGGTGAACGTGGTCGTTAGCGCACCCGTCTGCAGCGCCCCATGGGCCGCTCCAGCGGCTCCTGCTTCGGACTGCATCTGGGTGACCAGGGGAACGGTGCCCCAGATGTTCGGCTCGCCGAAGGCGCTCCACTCATCCGCGTGCTCGCCCATAGGCGAGGCCGGCGTGATGGGGTAGATGGCAATGACCT
>SKLM01000263.1 GCA_007123205.1 Thermoflexales bacterium | reverse complement strand
TGACTGCCTGGATGGGGCTGAGGTTCGGCCACGACAGCAACACGACGGCGGCGCGGGCGTGCCCGTTCCGCACGCTCACGTCGATGCCGCCGATGATCTCGAGCTCGGTCTCCAGGGGCGCCACGATGACGCGGGCGCGAAGGTCGTTCTGGATCTCGACGGCGCGCGCGCGTGTGACGTCCCACGGATGGTTCATGACCGGCTTGAGGCTCACGGGGCCTCCACCAGGGGCTCCGAGATGGGGAGCAGGGTCATGTTTGTCATCTCGAGCGCGCTCACATCCCTCGTGGTGGTGGGTTGTACCGACGGCTCCGCCCCGGACGCTGATCTAAGATGCCCAGGGGGCCGAGACGGCGCGGCGTGTGCGGTCGTGGGGTAACGGCCATTCCCGGTTGGCCGCAGCACGGTGGAGCGTTCGCGGAACGGGAGCAGGCTGATCATCGCCGTTCAGTGTAGCACAGGAGCCGGGTGTTGACAAGAGAGCCGTCGTGGGTGTAGGGTGTGGGAGGACCGCCCCCTCACCCAACCTCTCCCCCAAGGGGGGAGAGGGGAACGGCGGGTCAGCTCAGGCAGCGCCCGGCTGGGGGAGAAGGGAACGGCGGGTCGGCTCAGGCAGCGCCCGGCTGGGGGAGAGGGGAACGGCGGGTCGGCTCAGGCAGCGCCTGGCTGGGGGAGAGGGGAACGGCGGGGCGGTCAGTGCGAAGGCGTTTCCCAGGTGCCAGCCCCGGCCTAGGGCTCTCTTGCGCGAGTCGGGCCCGCGGCTTAGCTTCGCCCGCGGCTTAGCTTCGCACGCTTGGCAAGTGCGAGGCACCGTAGCGTCGCGGGAGGGCGGGACGCCTTGGGGGACGGCAGCGGCGGTTGGAGTGCTAAGACCTCTTGAGGCGCGCGGAGCCGCGGGTGCTCAGGCTGATGACGGCTGCGGCCGCCAGGGCGAGCCAGGTTGTCAGGCTGACGGCCAGGCCCACCCGCCAGGTCCGGGGCGCAAAGGTCATCTTCAGCGTGTGCTCGCCGGCGGGAACAGGGACGGCACGGAACGTGTAATTGGCGCGCAGCACAGGTGCCTCCTCACCGTCGAGCGTCGCTTGCCAGCCCGGGTAGTAGACGTCGCTCAACACCACCCACCCGGCGACTTTGGCCTCAACCCGCAACTCGATGTCGTTAGGGTCATACCGCGCGAAGGCGACTTGCCCCCCGCCACCTATGGCTTCTCCAGGCTGAAGCGACGATGCGTCATCCAAGACCTGGTCTCGCTCCAGGATGACCGTCCGGGCCGGGTCGAAGGCGGGATCGTGGATCGCCTGCCAGGCTGCCTCGTGGTCGGAGACGACGCGATGGGAGGTGACGAAGAGCGCTCGGGGCAGGGCGGCCGGGTTGAGATAGACGTCGATGGCCGATGCCGGCAACGGGACAGGGACCAGTTGCTCCCCTTCGGGGCGATCTCTCGGATCGGCCAGGACGTACTTGACGCCCAGCAGGTTGTGTCGCGGCCCGTCGCGGGAGCCTCGGGTCCAGAGGTAGGCCTCGTACGGCGCCAGGCTGAGGGGATTGTAGACGCCGCCGATGTCGTACAGCCCGTGCATCAGTGCCGCATCCGGCTGCCAGGCGGAGGTAGTGCTCTCGATACGGAACAGGTCAGGGTCCTCCCTCAGGCGGCTGACGACCTCGGGATGGTCGAACCCTCGTGTGGGGTCGTGGTGCTCGATCTCGGTGGTGGAGCCCAGGACGATCAGATCCAGGGCCAGCAGCAGCGGCACAAGCCACAGGGCCCACGCGGAACGCCTGGCGAGAACCAGGAGGAGGCCATTGAGGGCCAGCAGCGTGGCGGTTACCCATATGCTCAACGTAGCCTGCGCCACGCGATCCGGCGGCGGAAGCGAGCTGGCCTGGGGCAGCCCGAGAACGACGAGGATGACCGCGCCCACCCCGGCCGCGATGGCCATCCACCGGACGTGGTCGCCCCCCGCTGACCGGTGCTTCCCACGTGACTCCGTTGAGCTCAGGGTGTGGAGCCCGTAGGCAGCGAGGGCTGCCAGCCCCAGGTTCCCCAGGACGATGAGCCGGGCCGGGGCGCGGATCTGATCGAAGGCGGGAAGGTGGCGGTAGAGCAGGCTGTAGAGGGGCGTGTACCGGCCCATCGCCAGCACGAAAGCCACCGGCACCAGCAGCGCGAAGAATCCGACGGGGAAACCGCTCGACGGGCTTGGCCTGTCATCCGTCGTCGGTCCCGCACGGCGGCGAAGAGAGCCGGAGATGAGGGTGAGGCTGGCAGACCCAGCCAGGAGCAGGGTGCCCACGCCGGCGTAGCCCACCTCCACCCGATCCCAGGGGGCCCAGAAGCCGGCCGGTCCGCGCCCGTAGAAGTCGGGGGCCACGAGACCGATCAGAGCCCGGGGCGGCAGGGAGTAGCGGGTCGCCTCTTCATAGGAGAGGTGCCCGCGTCCGGTGTGGGCGGCCATCTCATACGCCGGGAGCAGTGTCAGTGCCGCTCCACCGATGCCCACGGCTGCGATGAGAGCGGCGAGGCCCACGCCGCGGGCGGCGGGCTTCGCCACGCGCCTTCTCTCGGTGCACAAGAGCCGGCCCAGGTGATAGACGACGTAGAGGGCCACCGCCAGGCCGAGGAAGAGGAGCATCTGCGCGTGCCCGGCCAGGGCAGCCACGGCCAGAGTGACCCCTGCCGCTGCCGCCCATGCGGGCTTCCGCCGGGTCAGGGCCTGGTGCGTGAGCCAGAGGACCAGAGGAAGCCACGCTGCCGTCGCGTTCAGGTTGAGGTTGCCCAGATGGGTGACGAAGAGATCGGAGAGGGCGAACCCAAGGGCTCCCGTCAGTGCTGCGACACGGCGCAGCTTCAGGCCGCGCAGAAGGACGAAGG
>SKLM01000362.1 GCA_007123205.1 Thermoflexales bacterium | reverse complement strand
TCTCGCAGATCCCGGCTGACGACTGCTGCAGCTTCCTGATGCCCCGCAACGTGGTGACCCGCCCTGGCCTCGAAGACGTCCGACAGGCGGAGGCTTCCGTCGATGTGGATGGCTTGGTGGATGAGGCCCTAGCTCGGGCCTACTGTCTGGAGGTTGGGCAGCGGACGCCCCGGGGTCGGGGGTTGGGATGATCGCCCGGGACCGAACGTTGAAAAAGGAACGGATATGGAAATCCACATCAATCAACTCTTCATCGCTTTTGTCACCGGACTGACCGCTGGTGGCCTGGGTTGTGTGGCCGTGCAGGGCGGCCTGCTAGCGAGCTGTCTGGCGCCGCAGGAGTCCTTGCTGCGGACACGGTGGCCCAAAGAGAGCCGGCGCGGCGCAGCCCGGAGCAGAGCACCGCGACAGGCCGCCACACCGATCCTGCTGTTCATGGCGGCGAAACTCGTGACACATACGCTCCTGGGGCTGCTTCTCGGTGCGTTGGGTTCGATGCTTCAGTTGACGCTATCGGCTCGCGCCGTCCTGATGGTAGCCATAGGCGTCTTTATGGTGGGCAACGGCCTGCGGATGTTGGATGTGCATCCGATCTTCCGCTACTTTGTCCTCGAACCACCCGCGGGCATAAGGCACCTGGTGCGCCGCAGAGCCAAGGAAGGAGCGGACGCGATCACACCTTTGATCCTCGGCGCACTCACGGTCTTGATCCCCTGCGGCGTGACTCAGGCAATGATGGCACTGGCAATCGGCACAGGCAGCGGGCTGCAAGGAGCAGGCCTGATGGCGGCGTTCACCCTGGGCAGTAGCATCGTCTTCTTTACCGTGGCCTATCTGGCAACCCAGCTGGGCACCATGCTCCAGACAAACCTAGCACGGGTCGTGGCCATTGTCCTATTGGGATTGGGACTTTTCTCAATAGATTCGGGGCTGAACCTGATGGGCGCGCCCATCTCGCTTGCGCGGCTGAATTGGCCCACCAGCGCGCCCGCGATGACGGCCCCACAGCCGGATTCGCCGTCGGTGGCGGGGATGAACGGCGCGCCCGAGGAGAACGAATTGGAGATCACAGTCTCGGCCGACGGCTACACGCCCGCTCAACTCCACGCCCGCGCCGGGATCCCCACTCGCCTTACCTTTGTGACGGATGATGTCTACTCTTGTGCGCTGGCGTTGGTCATCCCAGAACTGCGTGTGGAGCAGCTCCTGCCAGTCACCGGTGAGGTGACGGTGGAAATCCCTCCGCAGCCAGCGGGCAGGGTGCTCCGGTACAGTTGTACGATGGGCTGCAATGCGGCTCAGATCGTTTTCGATGGATGAGGTTTGGTCGACAAAGTCGATCAATGAGGTATGACAGTACGAAGCAGACCTTTCTAGTTCGGGACATGCAATGCCTGGCATGCCTTATGCGCCTGGAAACCCTCGAGGATGCGCTACCGGGTATTCGGCGTGTCACGGGGAGTTACGGCCGGCAACGGCTCGAAATAGATTACGACGACGCGGAGGTGACTGAGGCGCAGATCGTAGCTGCAGCCCAGGCCGTGGGCTATGCTATTCGCACCCAACCCTCGGGCGCCTGATACATGAGCAGATCCGATGGGACCCCGGGTGGAAGGCGGCGTGCCCTGGGCAGACGACGTCGCCCGGCGCCTCGAACCACTGCGGGTCGAAGAGGCAGAGCGGCTGACAGGCCGCCTCTCGGCCCGTCTGGCACTACCCCGAGGCGAAGCGGTTGTAAGCACCGTCTTCGGCATCGCGCACTTCGCCCCGGCGTTCGAGGCAGAGCGTAAGATGGAGGCCATCCGTGAGGTCGTGCTGGCGCACCTGGGTCCGGACCCGGTGGAGAGCTTCCGCATCCGGGCCTCCCGCGCCGACAAGTCGTTTCCCCTCCTCTCTCCGGCGTTCGAGCGGGAGCTGGGCACTGCCGTCCAGGAACCGATCGGCCGGTTCAGCTCGACGGCGCAGCGCTGGAGGTCGGGGCGGAGCCGGTTTACGACCGGGCGTGAGGAAGGCGGACCACCTCACCGGCGGCGAGCCCTCTTCATCCTACCCCTGCATGAACGGTGACGCCGAACCTATAGTAGCCTATGGCTGAATCTGTTTACGCATTATGTCACGTCGAGAAGAGTGTGACGAGGACATTGACCGATAAGGGAGGTATTGTGGACGACCTTACTGAAAAGTCTCCGCTGAACGCGGAGCGAATCCGAGCCGATTTTCCCATCTTCTCCAGGCGGGTGCGGGGGAATCCCCTCACCTTCCTGGACAGCGCGGCCAGCACCCAGAAGCCCAGCTCGGTTCTCGAGGCCATGGATCGGGTCTATCGCTGGTGCTACGCCAACGTGCACCGGGGGATCTACTGCCTGAGCGAGGAAGCCACTTGTTGTTACGAGGACACCCGGCAGAAAGTGGCGGATTTGATCAATGCAAACGCGCGGGAGGAGATCATCTTCACCCGCAACACCACCGAGTCGATCAATCTTGTGGCGTACTCCTGGGGACGGGCCAACATACACGCCGGTGACCGCATCCTGCTGACGGAGCTGGAGCATCACAGCAACATCGTCCCGTGGCAGCTACTGGCCCGCGAGCGAGGCGCTGAATTGGTGGTCCTGGGGATCACGGACGACTGCCTGCTTGACCTGGAGCAGCTGGAGGAACTGCTGGATGAGCGGGTCCGCCTGGTCGCCTTCACGATGATGTCGAACGTAGCAGGGACTATCGTGCCAGCAAAGGAGATCATACGGCGGGCTCACGACGTTGGGGCGGTGGTCCTGGTCGACGGGGCTCAGGCAGTCCCCCACCTGCCCGTGGACGTACAGGAGCTTCAATGCGACTTCCTCGCTTTCTCGGGACACAAGATGTGCGGTCCAACGGG
>SKLM01000108.1 GCA_007123205.1 Thermoflexales bacterium | reverse complement strand
TTGGCGACGCGATTCGCTTGCCCGCTATCGGGATGTCGGGCGCGCAATGAGGGTTACGGCAGCAGGTCTGCGAGGACGCCAGTGTCAACGAAACCATTGCCAGGATCCCTATGGGGGCCGGCTTTTGCCGGTGTCTCTCGTCCCCGGAGCTGCCTATCGTCCCTCCGGCCCGACATCAAAGCGCCTTGTGGATGGGTACGTGACCTACGACCAGTGGGGGGGTGGACCTGCCGTGAGTGATCGAGCTGCAGGACGGACCCTTGTCCTATTGGTGGCGGCGTATCTGGTCCTGGGCCTGGCGTACAGCTTGGTCAACCCTGTCTTTGAAAGCCCGGATGAGTCCCTGCATTACGCCAACGTGCGCTTTCTGGCTGAGGAACGCCGTCTGCCTGTGCTCGAGCCTGACGAGCCGACCAAGGCTCATCATCCACCTCTCTACTACGTTCTGGGAGCTCTCCTCACCCAGCGGGTGCCCAATGACAACTTCGACCTGATTGCCGAGAGGGTGAACGCCTTCTGGATCTACCGAGTCGACGAGTACAGCGTCGATAACAAGAACCTCTACCTTCACGATCCTGCCATTAGCGGGTTTCCCTACGAAGACGTCGTGCTGGGCGTCCAGATGGTTCGTTGGCTCTCCCTGATGATGGGAGCCGGGACGTTGTTCCTCGTCTACCTGACCGCAAAGGAGCTGCTGCCCCGATGTCCATCCCTGTGGGTGGCCGTCGCTGCTCTCGTGGCCTTTAACCCCATGTTCCTTTTCGTGAACACCTCGGTCCATGACGATGTCCTGGCGAATCTGGTGACGGCAGCGATACTTCTCGTCACCGCCCGGCTTATGGTGCGGGGGCTGACAGTGAGCCGAGTCATAGCCTTGGGCATCCTGACAGGACTTGCTATTCTGACCAAGCTGACCTGCTTGCTTATCACCCCTACGGTGGGCCTGGCCATCCTGTGGCGACTCTGGATCGAGAAGGGACGGATTCGCCTGGAGGACGTGCTCCGTTTTGGGGGTATCGCGATTCTGCTGGCCCTGTTGATCGGCGGTTGGTGGCTTGCCCGCAACCAGCTCGTCTATGGAGAGCCCACCAGCATGGAGCGCCAGGTGGAGGCCTGGGGAGGCACCCGTGACGGTGCGCCCAATCTCGCGGCGGCCACCCGGGAGTTGGGCTTCTTGCACGATTCTTTCTGGGGTGTCTTTGGCTATGGTCAGATACCCATGCCGGGCTGGACCTACGTCCTCTACCGGCTGCTGGGTTTGGCGGCGCTGGGAGGCTTGCTGCGTCTGGGGATGCCAGGCCGGTCCGGACGGATCGATCACGCGTCGCGATGCGTCGAGCATCTGCCCAGGGGAGGACTGGCCATTCTGCTCAGTGCTCCCTTGATCACCTTTGTCATCCTCTTCGCCCGGATGGTGTTCATAGATACGGCCAACTTCGGTCGCTACATGTTTGTCTCCCTCGGGTTTCTGGGGCCGCTCTATGCGCTTGGCCTGGGTGAGTGGGTTGGGGAGAAGCACGTCAAGCGGCTCTCCTTCGGCCTGGCGGGAGCCCTGCTTCTACTGGCAGTCTTCGCTCTCGTGCGAGTGCTCCATCCTGCGTACGCAGTTCCCCGGATGCTGGCAGCCCACGAGGTGGAGGCCCGGACCCAATCCACCGACCTCCGATTCGGTGACTCGATTCGCCTGGCCGGCCACGACCTCTCCCGCCCGTCGACTCATCCGGGCGGCGAGATCATGGTGACTCTCTGTTGGGAGTCCGTGGGCACGCTGGATGAGGATTTCGTCTATTTCGTCCACCTCGTTGGTCCCCGTGAGATGGTCGTTGGGGCTCGTACCACCCACCCCGGGCTCGGCCGCTACCCCACCAGCCGCTGGTCGCCCGGCGATCGCTTCTGCGACACCCTCGGGGTACCCGTGGACGACGATACCCCGGCCCCCGCTGTCTACGATGTCGTCATCGGATGGCACCATGCTGCATCCCAGGTGCCACTGCCGGCCTACGCGCCCGATGGCAGTCAGCTCGAATGGGTGCAGCTGGATCAGCTTCGGGTGACACCGGCCCGGAGGCCCTCGGTGGCTGTGTCGGAGCGCATCGACGCTGACCTCGCTGGTGAGATTTCACTCCTCGGCCACACCGTTGATGACTCGCGAGTGAGACCTGGAGATACCCTGACTGTCACTCTCTACTGGGAAGCTCATGTTAACCCATCGGCCGATTACACCGTCTTCCTCCATCTGGCGGCCTCCGATGGAGCGCTCGGCGCTCAGGACGACGGCCAACCCCGGCAACACACCTATCCCACCTCTCTCTGGGACGCGGGTGAGGTGGTCTCCGAGACGCGCACGCTTGCCGTTCCCGGCGACTTGCCTCCGGGTGACTACGACTTACTCGTGGGCATGTACCTGCTGGACACGGGGGCGAGACTACCGACCTTTGACGCTGCCGGTGAGCGGCAACCTGGTGACGCGCTCCGGCTAGCTCAGATCGAGGTGGGGCCGTGAGCCCCTTGTGTGAGACCAGAAGGCCCATCCCGGAGAGCCGGCTGATCGCTTCACTGGCTCGTCTCTGTCCCGGATCAGCTCCGATTCTCGTCTCTCCGCGAGTCTCCATGGTGTGTGGGCACCACTCAAAATGGAAGAAACGGCACCCGGCCCATCACCGGTGTGCTGACCCTTCTGTGAGTACAACCCGACCTGTCAGGCGCCAACGCTACGCGTCCACCGCCAGACACGAGCTCCGCGTTTCTTTCCCTCTCCCCCGGGGGGAGAGGGCGAGCCCGGCACCGCCGGGCCGTGAGGGGGGCTATCATCGCTGACACTGTTATCTTCGCCTCCAACTCAACCGTCGTGCAGTGCGTTTCCGCACGCGGCATAGTAT
>SKLM01000085.1 GCA_007123205.1 Thermoflexales bacterium | reverse complement strand
TCATCTGGATTCACGTCCGGGTGGTGCTTGCGGGCAAGCCTTCTGAAGGCACGCCGAATCTCGTCCTGATCGGCATCCTTCTCCACGCCCAACGTGCTGTAGTAGTCCTTGTACTCCATAAGACCTCTGATTTCCGACTAGCGCCCCGTCCCGTGGCATGGCCTCCGGGTTCGCCCAGCGCCACCACCAGTCGCTGCAACAGAATGGACCGCTGTAACCCGGGATCCGGCGCGTGACCCCATTGGGGCCCGAATCAGGACCAATCCGGATCGTGATGGACGAGGGCTGATACGATCTAGATCGACTATTTTGCCACGATCACGCGTGCAGGGCGGAGAAGCCTCCCATCGAGACGGTACCCTTCGCGGATCACCTCGACAACGGTATCCTCATCCGCGGCTGTTCCTCGATGAGGAACCATCCCTACTGCCTCGTGCCACTTGGGGTCGAACGTCTGCCCCTCGGCCTGGATCTGCTCCACGCCTTCCTGACTGAGGATCTGCTCCAGGGACCTAGCTGTAATCGCCACTCCCTCACGCAACGACTCTTCATCCCCCTCGGCGCGCAGTGCCAGCTCCAAGTTATCGGCAACGGTCAGGACGCTACGGAGTAACCGCGCCCGGTTGGCCTCAGTCTGGTCGTTGGCGAGCCGCTGCTGACGCTTACGGAAATTCTCCATCTCCGCCTGGAGACGAAGGGCCCGGTCGCGCCACGTCTCCAGCTCTTCCTGAAGGCGTTCAGTCTCCTGCGCTTCGGCTCGACGTGGCGCGGGGACCTGCCTAGCGGTCCGCCCCGCCGCTGACTCGTCCACCGATCGCCTCTCGTTCACTTCTCTTTCCTCAACGACAGGGGGTTCGGGCTCGACAACCGCCTGGCTCTCTTCTGTCAAGACTCGCTCCGATTTCTCATTCCGCTGCTTCACGCGAATCGGTACTCGTACCTGTCTACCCATGTCTCAACCTTGTGGCAAAGAGAGCGGTAGATCGCCGCACCGCCGTGCACCAGGTCATCAATGCACCAGTCTGCCGATCTACCGCGCCATTCTTACACTTCGTGGAACTCGCCCTCGACGACGTCGTCCTCTTCCTCTGGGGCTGGTTCCGCTCCGGGGCCGCTGGCAGGGCCGGCTTGCGCCCCTGCCGCCTGCGCCTGCTGCTGGGCATACATCGCCTGTCCGATGGCCTGGCTGGCCTGTTGGAGCTGCTCGATCAGGCTTTCGATGCGGTTCTTGTCATCGCCGTCCTTCGCCTGCTTCAGATCCTCGATGAGGCTCTCGATGCGGTTCCGATCCGATGCAGAAACCTGGTCTCCGAGCTCACGAAGAGTCTTCTCCATCTGATAGACGAGTTGATCCGCCTTGTTCCGAGCCTCGATGAGCTCCTTGCGCCGTTGGTCCTCCGAAGCGTGTTGCTTCGCCTCTTTGACCATTCGTTCGACGTCTGTCTCGTCCAGGTTGGTCGTTGCCTCAATGGTGACGTTCTGCTCCTTGCCCGTGGCTTTGTCCTGGGCTGCCACGTTCAGAATACCGTCGGCATCGATGTCGAACGTGACCTCGATCTGGGGCACGCCGCGAGGCGCCGGGGGTATGCCCTCCAAGTTGAACCGACCGAGGCTCATGTTATCTGGTGCCATAGGCCGCTCGCCCTGCAGGACGTGGATAGTGACCGCGGTCTGACCATCCTCGGCAGTAGAAAAGGTCTCCCCCTTGCGGACCGGTATGGTGGTGTTCCGTTCGATGATGGGCGTCATCACACCGCCCAAGGTCTCCACCCCCAGTGTCAGCGGCGTCACGTCGAGAAGCAGAACATCCTTCACATCGCCACCGAGCACGCCAGCCTGAATGGCCGCTCCAATGGACACGACCTCGTCCGGGTTGACACCCTTATGCGGCTCCTTACCACCGGTCAGATCCCGGACCAAATCCTGGATCATAGGCATGCGCGTCGCGCCACCGACGAGGACCACCTCATCCAGTTCTCCGGGTGACAGATTAGCGTCCTTCAGGGCGCGCTCAAAGGGTTCCCGGCAGCGCTGCACCAAGTCCTCGGTCAGCTGCTCCAGTTTGGCCCGAGTAAGCTTCATCTGCAGGTGCTTGGGCCCGGCCGCGTCAGCGCTGATAAAGGGGAGGTTTATCTCGGTCTCCAACACGGTAGAGAGCTCTATCTTGGCCTTCTCCGCCGCCTCCTTCAGTCGCTGCAAAGCCTGGCGGTCTTCCCGCAGGTCGATCCCTCGCTCCTTCTTGAACTCATCGGCGATGTAGTCCGTGATGCGCTGATCCCAGTCGTCGCCGCCCAGGAACGTGTTGCCGCTAGTGGATCGCACCTCGACGACACCTTCGCCGACATCCAGAATGGACACATCGAACGTTCCGCCTCCCAAGTCGAAGACCAGAATGGTTTCGTCTTCCTTTTTGCTGAGCCCATAGGCCAGACTCGCTGCGGTCGGCTCGTTGATGATACGCAAGACCTCGAGGCCGGCGATCTTGCCGGCGTCCTTGGTCGCCTGGCGCTGGCTGTCATTGAAGTAGGCTGGCACGGTGATCACCGCTTTCGTGACCTCTTCACCTAGATAGCTCTCAGCGTCCTTCTTGAGCTTCCGGAGGATCATGGCCGAGATCTCCTGCGGCGAATACTGCTTGTCCTTGACGGGGATGTAGACGCGCGCGTCGTTCGATGGCCCCTCGACGATCTCGTACGGCAGGACTTTTCGCGCCTTCTCAACCTCTGGTTCGTCGTAGCGACGTCCGATGAGCCGCTTGATAGAGAATACGGTATTCTGAGAGTTGACAATCGCCTGTCGCTTGGCGACCTGGCCAACCATGCGCTCGCCGCTCTCGTTGAACGCCACGATCGAAGGGCAGAGACGCCCACCCTCAGCGGTGGGGATCACTGTAGGTTCGCCTCCCTCCATGACGGAGGCTGCCGAGTTCGTCGTGCCCAGATCTATGCCGATGATTCTGCTCATATTTCCCTCCTAATGTACCACGCTTGATCACACGTTATTAAACTACGGTCAACCCTGCGACGAACAGCTCACGCAGGCTGGGATCTCCGCAAGTTTCTGTAAGAACTATACCGTAGGGCCATTAGAAAGGGATAAGAGTGACGTTAGCGCGGCATAAGATTGGAGACCCACCTGCGTCGAGCGGTCTCCGAGACGGGGCAGGCACCACGCCAGAGGGCAGACGCATTCTATGGGGCAGCGCGCCAATCCGGGATCCGCCCCCGGTGGTGCCAGCGCCACCAGAGACCGGCCGGGTAGCCCATCATCTTGGCGATATCCCCAGCGACCCGGATCAGCGGCACTAGCAGCACGGCCTGCAGCTTTCCAAAGGACGGCAGATGGTTCCACATGCGCGTAAGGCGCCGCCAGGGCACCCAAAGCATCCCCGGCCCTGCGATCAGATAGAGTGCCCACCAGGCCGGGCTGTCGAGCAACCCGGCAGCGCCGATCAGGGGACCCACCAGCAGATAGGTCATGTAGCGGATCGCGTGGCGCGTGCGCCACAAGTCTGCCTTACCGTCACCGCGAGCGTAGCGGTAGTACTGGAGGACGAACTTGCGCAGGTCAGGGCGGGGGCGGAAGTAGACCAGGGCCTCCGGCGCGAAGACGAATGGGCCGTACTTCGCCCGCAGCCGGAAGTCGAAGACCAGATCCTCACAGTAGTCCAGCCACTCGGGATACCCCCCAACAGCGTCCCAAGCCTCCCTGCGGAAGGCGATGGAACGGCTGGACGCCAGGAACTGTTCCGGGTGGACATCCTGCAGCTCGGGCA
Organism: Thermoflexales bacterium; assembly: GCA_007123205.1. Lineage (GTDB taxonomy): Bacteria > Chloroflexota > Anaerolineae > B4-G1 > B4-G1 > SKLM01. The sequence goes on along the minus strand of SKLM01000085.1, from coordinate 7,110 downwards.
AGACCGTCGCGCCCATAGCAGTCTCAAAGGTGGTGCGAGGATCGGGACGGAAGAAGCCGGCAACGACCGGCGTCTCGCCCTGCTCGAAGGGGGCCACGATCTTCTCCAACCATTTGGAATCGAGCCTGACGCCCGCGTCGGTCACAGCAATGATTTCGCCCGCGGCATTTTCAATGGCCTTGTTTCTGCCCTGGGAGATATTCGCGTCGGGCTGTTGGAGCAGCCGCAGGGGAAACCGGTCCTCGGCTTCGAGGATGGCGATGGTGCCATCGGTGGATCCTCCGTCACAGATCACCACCTCGTCAGGATGCCGACTCTGAGCCGCCACGCTGTCGAGCAATCTGGGCAGGCTGTGGGCTTCGTTCAGCACAGTCGCAACGAGGGAAACGTGCATCCTGGTTATTATACCCGACGCGCTATGCCGTGCCAAACGGAACGCCCGTTGGCAGACCCGCCCTGATCGACATAGGTTGGCGGTCGTGAGCCCCTGCGCAAACATCCACGATCGTCCACGGGAGCCCTCAGGGGTCAGAGGCGTGAACGATCGTGACCAATTCGCGCGGGTCGGGACGGGTGGGGTCAGGCCCAGGCCCAGGCCCAGGTTCCGGAACAGCAGTGCGCGATGGCTCCTCCGGTAGAAAGACCGGCACTGTCCCGGTATGGGTTCAGCAGCCTGGTAACGCTTCCTGGACCGCGCACCAGTTGTGTATGATCATCAGACAGGCCAAGGTGACGGGCACTCCAGGGAGATGGGTCACAGGCGAAGCATCGTTCTGTCAGCGTCGTGCCCCATCGGAACGGCACAACGTGGAAAGGTCGGTCAGCTGGAAAGCAAGGGGGAAGAACCTTGGTGTGGTGGCATCTCGCCTACGGCACCGGTTAGCTGGAGGGTGGAGATGATGAAGCCGTGTAGGTGGTGTGGGGCGCCAGGACTTGACGTCCCGGGGAAGATGTGATAAACTAGATTTGTAGACGCGGTAAGTTAGGTAGTGATGGCTCATGCTGCCCAGGCTCGCGTAGCGTGGGTGGTCCCTATGATCGCCTCTCCTTGCCGCCGAAAATCGCATCAGTTACGACAGGAGAATCAGGAGGATGGAAGGTAAAGAGACGGGAACCGTAAAATGGTTCAGCAACGACAAGGGCTACGGATTCATCTCGCGCGACGAGGGGGACGACGTGTTCGTTCACTACTCGGCCGTGGAGGGTGGGGGCTTCAAGACGCTCAATGAAGGCCAGCGAGTTGAGTTCAACGTTGACGAGGGCCCCAAGGGCCTGAGAGCGACGGACGTGGTCCCTATCGGTGAACCAACGGGCTTCTAACGGAAGCAGCTAGCTACCGCGTCATATTCGGATATGTAGTACCGAAGATGCGCAACTCAGAGGGCCGCTCGTGCCTGGCACTTCTCGGGCGCGAGCGGTCTTCTGCTATGAGGCTGTCTTCGGGCCCACGACGCGAGGCGGCAGTGGCAACATGAGGAATACGGGCACCTACTTCAGCGGGAAGAGTGCGATCATAACGGGCGGGTCGAGCGGCATTGGCAAAGCCATCGCCAGACTGCTGGCGAGCAACGGGGCCAGTGTCTTCATCGTGGCCCGGGATCAGGAGAAGTTGAGCGGAGCCCTGCGGGAGATCGAGGGGGCGAGAATCACCACGGAGCAGCGGTTCGGGGCCTTCCGCGGCGATGTGACAAGCTTCGATGAGCTGACAGCCGTGGTCAGGGCCATTGTGGAGGCCGATGGGCCGCCCGACATCCTGATCAACTCGGCGGGGGTCGTCTGTCCTGGCTACTTTGAGGAACTGCCCCTGTCTACGTTCAGGGAGCAGATGGACGTCAACTACTTCGGTACACTACACGCCATCAGGGCCGTCCTGCCGTATATGATGGAGCAAGGACAGGGTCACATTGTGAACCTCTCCTCCGTGGCAGGAGCCATCGGGGTCTTTGGCTACACCGGTTATGCCGCTTCGAAGTTCGCCGTGCGTGGCTTCTCTGAGGCACTGAGGATCGAGTTGAAGCCCCACAATATTCGGGTATCTGTCGTCATCCCAGAGGACACCGATACTCCTCAGCTACGAGGAGAGAGGGAGATGCAGCCTTTGGAGACGCGGATGACCGAGGGTATGGTCAGACCAGAGAGGCTAGACGGCCCGCGTGACGCCCTTGCCTACTGGTTCATGAGGCTGTTCGCTGGGGGCGGTGAGGACATGACGGCGGAGCAAGTCGCGGAAGCCGTGCTGAAGGGGATGCGTCGACGGCGCTTCCTGATCGCGCCCGACCCTCTGTTCGGCTTTGCCTACCCCTGGCGAGGCCTCCTCATCCCGGTGGCGAACTGGGCTTTCGACAGACTGGTCCGACTGGCGAGGCGACAACGCGGGACCCAGTGAGCGGTACACTGAGTGGTCACTCAAGCGGTCACGTGGTCGGGTGCATCAGCTCTCCGCGCACCGTCTGGAGGAGTGCGTCAGCCTTCAGCTCAGCCAGCGAATAGCACGGGCCGTTGAGCCGTGTGGCCAGCATCTCCGCCAGCCCCTGATCGAAGGCTTCGTTCTCCATGTTGATCACAGCCGAACGTATCTCCGCCTGTGGGAAAAGCTCAGCGATGAGGCAGGCCTCCTCATAGGGCGGCCTGTCCGTCATCGACACGTTACCGGCCCCGTCAGTGAGCAGGACCATCAGGGGTCTGAGGTCTGGGTGCTGCCTAACCTCCCGGCTGATGACCTGATAGGCGGTGTAAAGCCCCGCGGAGAGAGGCGTCTTGCCGCCCGCCGGGAGGTCGGCCAAGGCCTGCTCTGCAAGCTTGACACTGTTAGTGGGAGGAAGCACGACAAGGGCCTCATTCTTCTGGAAGACTACAAGCCCTACGCGGTCTCGCCGCTGGTAGGCATCGGTGAGAAGGGACAGCACGGCCCCTTTCGTAGCCTCCATGCGCTCTGCTACAGCCATCGACCAGGAAGCGTCCACCACGAAAAGAACCAAGTTGGCGGCCCGGGCAACACGAACCTTGCGACGATAGTCTTCGCCGCGCAGCACGAGGGTGGGGCTGCCCCTCCTGCGCCGCTGGTTCTGGAAGGGTGCTGCAGCGCGCAGTGTGGCGTCAAAGGCGAGGTCGCTGGGATCGTCGGGGGAGGGCAGCGACTGAACGTAGCGACCGCGCTTTCTGCCGGTACGCGTCTGGCTCCGTCGCCCCCCAATGGAGCGGGTAAGCCGATCCAGCGGCGTCTGCAGATGGACAGGGTTGAAGGCTGCTCCGGAGTCGACCGTCCGGCCACCTTCCCACCAGCGTCCCTCCGAGGGCCATCGAGGGACATCCTGCGGTTGGGGGTCGGGCACTCGACCAGTATGCTCGGCGCCAGCCTCGTCAGGATCGGGGTTCGCTACCTGTTTTTTTTTACGGTGGATCTCGATGGGATCCAAGCCGGCCTCATCAGCGCCTTTTGGCACGACTTGTGCACGGGCTTCATTCAGTCGCGCTGAGAGATCGTCAAACCTGATCTCGGTTTCGGTCAAAGGGTGTCGCCGCAGACGGTGCGGAAGCGCCAGCTCTGCAGCCAGGAGAATATCTCGCTCGGTCAGATATGCGCGACCCTCTAGCGCAGCGTGGGCACGAGACGCTTTGAGGACCACCAGGTCAGGGCGGTGGCCGTCGACACCTAGCTCGCTCATGACCGTTGCTATGGTCCGCAGGTCTGACGGCGTGTGCTGGACCTCAGGGAGAAGACGGCGCGCCGCTACGATCTCGGCGGACAGAGCCCGCTCGCTGACCCGCCACTCCTCACAGAAGCCCCCCGCGTCGGACTCGTAGGCCAAGTTACGCTCCATGATGAGCATGCGAGCGCGCAGCCCACGAATGGTCTGAATGTCCACACAGAGACCGAACCGATCGAGAAGCTGTGGGCGCAGGTCCCCTTCCTCCGGGTTCATCGTGCCGATCAGGATGAAGTGGGCTGGGTGACTGAAGGAAACGCCCTCGCGCTCGACCACATTGACGCCCATCGCCGCTGCGTCGAGAAGCAGATCTACCACGTGGTCGTCCAACAAGTTGACCTCGTCTACATAGAGCACACCGCGGTTGGCAGCGGCCAAGACGCCTGGCTCAAAATGCCGCTCGCCTTCCTGGATGGCGCGCTCTATGTCCAAGGTGCCGACTACCCGGTCCTCCGTGGCACTGACGGGCAGATCCACGAATGGGGTGCGCCGGTGTGTCCGTGGCAGGTCCCCAGTGTGCTCCGCCCTTTCGTGACATTGAGTGCACCAGCTACGAGGCCGATTGGGATCGCAGCCAAAGGCACATTCTCTGACCACGTCGATATCGGGCAGGAGGGCCGCCAACGCCCTGGCTGCCGTCGATTTCGCCGTCCCCCTCTCCCCTCGGATCAGAACCCCTCCAATACGAGGGTTGACGGCGTTCAACACCAAAGCGCGTTTCATGCGCTCCTGTCCCACGATAGCGGTGAACGGGAAGGCCGCTGCAGACTCCGGCAGCGGCCCATCCCCACTTGGTCCCGACCTGACGCGCACTTCTCTATCTGACTCCGCAAGTGGCACACGAGGCCGACGGGGAGCAGGAAGCACAAGAACCCCCCTCGCCGGCGATCACGCCTCGATCGCCGACGGCGGCAAAGAGTGAGATCATACGCCGCGCGTGAGTCTCCCCGCACTGAGGACAGGCGATAGGATCATCTGCCTGGGACATGCCGCGCAGGGCGTCAAAGCGTGTCTCACATTCAAGGCACTGATACTCATATAGCGGCATTGGGTCTCCAATCCTCCAAGAATCCGTCAGACGCGACAGTTTGCGAGATGACGGGGATAATTATAACCAGCACGTTCCTGTCCGTCAAGGCTATCAGTCGATGATGCCCAGTCTCTCACCGACTTCCTTGAACGTGGAGAGGACCCGGTCCAACTGCTCGTCGGTGTGCGTTGCCATATAGCTAGTTCGGAGCAAAGAGGAACCAGAAGGCACGGCTGGGGGGATCACGGGGTTGGTGTAGATACCCGCCTCGTACAGGGCCTTCCAAGCGACGATAGTCGTCATGTCCTCACGGATAAACACCGGGATGATGGGGGTCACCGTGTTGCCAACATCGAAGCCGATGGCACGAAACTCGGTCCGCATCGTCTCGGCGATCTGGTTGACGCGGTCGATGCGTTCGGGTTCCTCCCGCATCACCTCCAACGCGGCCAGAGCGGCGGCTGTGTTGGCAGGGGACATGCTGGCACTGAAGATCAACGCCCGGGCGTGGTGTTGGACGTAGTGGATGACGTCCTCTTCGCCGGCGATGAACCCGCCCAAGCTGGCAAAGGACTTGCTGAAGGTCCCCATGACCAAATCGACCTGATCGCTGACCCCGAAGTGAACAGCCGTGCCACGGCCCCCACCCACCACACCGATCCCGTGGGCGTCATCGACCATCAGACGCGCGCCGTAGGACTTGCACAAGGGCACTATGTCGGGAAGCGGGGCCAAGTCGCCCCCCATGCTGAAGACACCATCGACTACCAACAGTTTCCCCCCGTCATCGGGCAAGCGGGCCAGCACGCGCTCGAGATGGTCCATGTCATTGTGAGCATAACGGCGCACCTCGCCCAGGGACAGATTGCAGCCATCTATGATGCTGGCATGGTCTTCCTTGTCGGTGATGATGAAGTCATGACGGCCAACGAGCCCAGAGATCGTACCCACATTGGTCTGATAGCCGGTGGGGAAGACTAGCGCCGCCTCCTTTCCCATAAACTTGGCCAGTTCGTGTTCCAGCTCCACGTGGAGCTCCAAGGTGCCATTGAGGAAGCGCGACCCGGTGCAGCTGGTACCGTAGGTCTCGGTAGCGTGGATAGCCGCTTGACGCACTTTGGGATGGGTCGTCAACCCCAGGTAGTTATTGGATCCTATCATGATCAGATGATGGTCACCAACGGTGACTTCGGTACCCTCGCTGTCCGTCAGCGGGATGAAGTACGGATAGAACCCGGCCTCCTCAGCCTGTCTTGCTTCCGTAAAGGTCCTGCACTTGTCGAATAGGTCCATCAGGCGGCCTCCTAGATTTGGCTTCACGTGTGGGTTCGCCTCTCCGTCGGCGTATTATACGCGAAGACCAGCGGGAGGCAAAGCACCAGACCGGAACCTGTCACGACTGGTCGAGGCGCTCACCGACCTGCTACTAAGGCCCAGGCAGCTTCCCGCAGCAACGTGCGCCCACGTGACCTGTGTCCAGCTGCCGGAACAGACCAGCGGTGTGGCGAATGACAGCATCGATCTGAACGTGGAACGACGACCAGTGCGTCCCCGGTGATGAGGACCGCACTCTGGGATCGATTCAGCCGGTCACGTCCGGAGGTTCGGATGGACAGCAGATCGCCTCGCAGACCGATGCAGGTCCGTGCAGGCGCTTCTGATTGTACAGGGGATTGTGCTAACTGGATTTCACAGTCGGCGGATCATGTTGCGTTGTCTTGGTTGACCAAAGCGGCCAGGCTTGTCAGACGAAGTTGCATAGGCAGCAAAGGCACAGCAGAGCGGTTCTAACCCCACATATTGTGGGACGCAGGTTGCCAAGCCTGATATGTAGCCACAAGATGGTGCGATGATCCCTCGATTCCCTGTCCTGCAAGGATGATCTTAAAGACTGGTTGCTTTTAATCTAATTGGCAGGAAACGGATTGTCACTCCGGGGTCTTCTGATAGAATAGGCGCATCGGTTGACAGACGGTTCATCTCCAGCAGACGGGGCGTCGCACCTGCACTCAGCCACCTTGGCTGTCCGAAGCCACCGCTGCTCTGCGCTACAACAAATGTTGAATTCGTGGGTCTACTCCCGTCGACAGGAACGGGCTGCGTTCCTGCCTGTACGTCTATGAACCCTTTGCACGTATGGTCCGCCGCGCTGGGCGAGCTTCAGCTTCAGATGACGCAGGCCACCTTCGAGACATGGCTGCGTGATTCCACGTTCTTGAGATACGACGACGGCACGTTCGTTGTCGCGGTCAAGAACGGTTATGCCAAGGACTGGCTGGAGCACCGTCTGGCAGGCACGATCAAACGGACGCTGGCCCGATTATCCGACCGAACGGTTGACGTGAAGTTCGTCGTGGGTGCCGAGACAGGGCC
>SKLM01000167.1 GCA_007123205.1 Thermoflexales bacterium | reverse complement strand
TAAGACGGCGGGCTCACCGGGCCCCCACCCCAGTTGGCCGCCAGGTTGGGCTCGTCCCAGATCTGGTATGCCGCCACGGCGTGGCCATAGCGCGCCGCGAAGCGTCGGGCAAAGGCGGCAAAGCGGGCCGGATCTTCCGGGGGAGAGGGTGGATCGTCCTCCAGCACGGCGATAAGCTTGAGCCGGGAGCGCTGGCTCAGCGCCTCGATGACGCGGTCGGGCCCGGTCCAATCGAAGTCGCCCGGCTCGCGCTCGATCTGGCTCCAGGGAAAGGAATGGCGCACCCAGACAAACCCGTCGTCGGCCATCCTGTCCAGCACCACCCCCAGCTCCCGATCGTCGTACTCGTCCAGGGGGACGTTGACGCCGAGGATGGGCACATCCGCCCCCCCTATCGGCGCGGGGAAGCCGTCCGCGATGCCCCGACTCCGGTTTCGATGTGTAGCGGTGACAGCCCAGGCGCCCACCGTGGCGATGAGAAGCAGACTGAGCCACAGAGACGCTCGCGCCAGCCCCCAGCCGTTGAGGGATGCGGCCTCGCCGCCGTTTCGCTGCGTCGTCTCCAGAATGGGATCATTCACTGATGCCAGCCACTTCACTCAACTCGCAGCACCGCGCTGGTGCCCAGTTCAGGTGCCAGCTCCACCCAGACCCTAAGTGGTTCTCTCGATAGGTTTGCCAGAAGACCCGACAGGTCTGCGATTGTCACATATCACCGAGTCCCGTCCGTGAGAGCCCCTTGTTTGGCAGATTGGGGAGGACGTGCCAGACCTGTCAGTCTTAGACACGTAGCGAATCGACCACTACGGGTCTGGCCGGGCGCCCTCACCAGCCTCAGGCTTGCGGCACCGACGGGCCTCCTGATGTCACCAAGCCCCTGGAAACCCTTACGATATCGGCCCCCGGCTGCCACGCCCACGCCCGATCCCAGCCCGCCCTGAACCGATCTCTTTACCCCGCCAGCACTCTCAGGGCCCGCAGGGTGACCCATTTGTTCCCCTCGCCCGGGGCTCCGTACGTGGCCCACTGGGGCCCTGGTGTCCGTTCCAGCAGCCAGGTGCCGTCGGGCAGCATCTTATCCTTTACCCAACGCCGTATCCCTCTGACGCGTCCGTCGGCGCCGTAGCCGGCCTCCACCAGTACGCTCATCCAATGCAGAGGATCGGCACGGTCGGCCAGGGGGAACGTGAGTGCCACCCCAGCCTGCGACTCCTGCCGGGGCGCGCTGCTCCCCGAGGGAATTACCTGAGGCGGATTCTCCAGCAGCACCTCCACTGCGCTCTGACTCAGCCGCCCTACCATCGGGTCCTGGCGACCCTCGGGAACAGCCCCCGTCGCCCACAGCACGTGAGCCGCCCCGCAGGGACACGCCACCCCGTCTGAGTAGGTGGAGGCCAGGCCGTACCGATCGACCGTGTCGGCCAACCACGACCACGCGCGGCGCACGGGCTCGGCGTCGCCGAATCCCAGCGTCTCCAGCGCCCGGAGCAGAGCCCCGTTCAGACAGGCCGGCGTATCGCCCGCCTCCTTGCTGGCGCGAAACGCCCCGTCCTCCCGCTGGTTCGCCTGGAAGAGATGCTCTACCGCCCGCTCCAGCGGCGCGGACCGGGCCATGCCCAACTGGGCCAGAAAGATGATCTGCCATACCGTGGCCCGGTAACGGGGGCTGAACCCGATGCCGGGGTGCATCCAATAGCCCTGGGGGTACTGGGCCAGGAGGATATCCCGCGCCGGACGGGTGCTCGGGATGGCCGCCCGACTGGTGAGCACATCCCTATCATCGTCCGGCCGGCCCAGGAGCTCCGTCAGGGTGAGGGTGCGGGCCGATGGGTTGCTCGGCTCCAGGAGCCAGGTCAGCACGGGGTCCCGTGGCCACGCCTCGCCTACAACAGAAGCCATGCGACGATGCGCGGGCCCCATAGCAACGTGATCATCCCCCCGGCCACCAGGAACGGCCCATAGGGAACGTAGTCGTCGAGGCGACGCACCCGCAGGACCACCAGCGCCAGGCTCACCAGGCCGCCGATGAGCAGGGTCAGCACAATGGCGACGATGACGGAGGGAAAGCCCGTGATCAGCCCGACAAACCCGGCCAGTTTTACGTCACCGCCGCCCATGGCGCCCGATCCGTAGACGTGATTCCCCACCGCCGCGACCACAAAGAAGAACACCAGCCCCACCAGACCACCGACGAGAGCGCTCTGCCACGTGATCCCCGGCACGAGAAAGCTCGCCGCGAACCCGACAACCATGGCAGGATACGTCACCACGTTGAGGATCAGCCGCCGCTCGACATCGGTGATCAGGATCAGGGCGAAGATCGCACTGTAGAGCAGGTAAGCGATCAGCCTGACCGAGGGCCCCAGCGTCAGCCAGAGATAGCCGTAGCAGACCCCCAGCCCGATCTCGATCAGGGGCCGGCGGACCCCGAGCGGCCCACCGCAGGAGGGGCAGCCGGTCCGTCGGGCCAGGTGGGCCGACAGGCCCAGCCACTGCCACCAGGGCCGCTCTCGGCCGCAGTACGCGCAGTGGGGCCTCGTCGGCGCCCGTCGCGCGGGGAGGTCGGACCCGAGTTGGTTGACAACCGCGCCGACCAGAATGCCCAGCAGCAGAAAAACCAAGGTCAGCGCCATAGCCGTTTGCAGCCTGCTCGCTTCGGGGCCTCAGCCACCCGCATGGTCGCACATCCGGATCCCCTCGAGGGCGTTCCGATCCTCCGGATCGATCTCCAGGGCGGCATCGAACAGCGGATACGCTTTCTCACACTCGGCCATGTAGAAGTACGCCAGCCCCAGGGTGTAGAGGGTGTCGATGCGCGGCCCCTGCACCCAGGTGGCCTCGAAATCGCCCTCGATGTTCCCACCGGCCAACGTCAACGGCCC
>SKLM01000310.1 GCA_007123205.1 Thermoflexales bacterium | reverse complement strand
CTTAGCTTCGCACGCGGCTTAGCTTCGCACGCGGCTTAGCTTCGCACGCGGCTTAGCTTCGCACGCGGCTTAGCTTCGCACGCGGCTTAGCTTCGCACGCGGCTTAGCTTCGCACGCTGGGACTCTCCTCTGGGCTCTCAACCGCCCATCAGTGTACTACATCGCCCGACAGGTGACAACCCGCGGCTTGAACGTCCAAGCCAGGACGCCTAGTACCCTCTCAATCGGATCCGAGCCCGACGACAGCGCGGACAGTAAGCCCCCTCATAATCCGCACCACACGTCCGGCACACTCTGGTGGGCAAAGGCCGCTCATCTGCGAGTGACAGGGCGATGAGAACTACGCTCTCTCCTTCGTACCGTGCCAGCCACGCATCCAATCGCGTCTCCCCGACCAGCCACTCCCCAGTTTCAGGGTCGCGATGAAACTCCCCTTCAGCCACGCCCCCATCCAGTTCCCGCGCAGCCGCAGACAACTCCCGAATACTGGCCTTACGATGTGCTGACATATCTCCTCCCCGTACGCGGTTCACGGCCACGGGCGTCACAGATCGGGGACCCGTGACCCAGGGGATCCGTGGCCCTTGGGGCCCATACTCCTGCCGCTCCGTCCCCAGATCATGCGTCAAGCTGTCGCTCGACCTCCCCCCGCAGCACCCGAAAGCGATCCAGATCCCGGGCTACGACCGTATTGGGCATGATAGCCCGCGCCTCTTCCAGCACATCGGACGTGCGATACCGCCGCGACACGTGGGTCAAGACCAGCTGATGCACCCCAGCCTCGCGGGCCAATCGGGCAGCTTGTGCTGCCGTCAGATGTTCGAACTGCACCGCCAGGTCCCCATCCCGCTCCAGGTAGGTGGCCTCGACCACCAGCAGATCCGCTCCACGCACGGCCTCCACCAAATCTGCCGTTCGACCAGCGTCCCCGACGTGGGCCAATAAGGCCCGCCGTTCCGGGGGACCCAGCACATCGTCCGGATGGATCACCCGACCGTCGGCCAACTCCACCGACTCCCCGGCGACCAACCGACTCCGCTCCGGGCCCTGGGGCACGTTGAGTGCCTCCGCCCTTTCACCCAGAAACGGTCGGCGCGACTTCTCTCGAAACAGATATCCCAGGCTCGGTCCCCGATGGGACACAGGAAAGGCGACCAACTCAAACTCCTCGTCCTCGAGAATCGGACCCGGTTCCACCTCGATGAAGTCGATCTCCAACGACGGCTGCGCCCCGCGCAGGACCACGCCGTAGATCAGATCATACACCCGCTGCAGCGCCCAGCGCCCCCCGTAGATCTCCAACCGCTCCATGATCTCCCACCGGGCGAAGGTGGAGACCAATCCTCCCAGGCCTAGAATGTGATCCAGGTGACCGTGGGTGAGCAGGACACGGTTGAGACGCTTGAAACCCAGACCACTGCGCAGAATCTGCCGCTGGGTCCCCTCACCGCAATCGACCAGAAAGCGGTAGTCTCGATGGAGCACCACCTGCGACGACAGCCCACGATGGATGGAAGGCGCCGACGCCGAGGTCCCCAGAAAGACGATCTCAATCATACTTCTCCCCTTCCACCACCAGCGTCCCTGGACCTCCCGGTTCACCATCGACCCGTATGTGGGAGCCCAGGACCTGACGGACCACCGCCACGTTGGTCAGGAGATGTTGCGTGATCTCCGAGGTGACTAACCGCGACTCCCCCGCAGCCAGCGCCATCGGCAGCACGAGCTGATCGGCCAGATGGGGATCGGCGGGCGCGCCCGATCGATGATGGGCCAGCAGATCCTCGCAGGCCGCCTCTGCCACGCGCTCGGCAGGCAGGCCTTTGCGGCCGTACGCGGTGAAACCGGCGACAGCGCCCTCATATGCGACGAAGAGGAATATCCCCGCGCCCGGCCCCGCCCCGCCCAGGCGCCGTGCCTCGACTCTCGATCCCAGACCGTGCTCCGCCAGCACATTCTCCGCCCGGTTGGCCATACGCTGCGGAATGTGCGAAGGCAGGTTCGTCACCGCCGCGATGCCCCATACCCGCACCAGCGACCCCCTGGTGCTAAGATCGATGGGGCTGGGCGGCCCAGCAAGCCCCGCCAGTTGCACTCGGATGGTGCCCCCTCCAGCCGGGTAGAACCCCCACGACATCAGGTCTGCCTCCGCCTCCACCCCCATCCGCCCTATGGTGGGCAGGAACACCTGCTCCAGATAGGAGCCCGACGGTGCCCACGGGACGTGCGTCCCACCGCATACCGTCACCGTGGATTCGCCTTTGGCCAGAGCCAGGGGCAGAAGCACAGTCTGGAGGACCAGCCCCACCGAGCCCGCACTGCCATCGTCGGCCGCCTCGGCCACATCGAACCGGTACGTGCCAGGGCGAGTGTCGTGTCCCGGCACCAGCTCCACCATCTGCGAGCCAAGCGTATCCCCGTCCAGCTCCCCTCCGCACACCGCGGCAGCAGCCCGCACCGCCGTCAGGTGCTGCGGCCGAAGACCAGGCCGATCCCGTCCTGCCCGTATCCTCTTGATGAGCGTGGGCCGCCCCTGCAGCACCGACAGCGTCAACGCCGTACGCAGCACCTGCCCCCCACCCTCACCCTGGGCCCCGTCGACCACTACCCGTCCCGGGAGAGCTCTGGTCATCTGGTCTCGTCTCCTCCCGGATTCACTTCTCCATCGCTCGCAGCGCCTCGTACGCCGGCCGCACTACGGTCTCCGGCCAGTTCGGTTCGGTGACGGCCCACCAGTACTGCTCATCCTCCGGCGTCCAGGCAGGATCAGCTATGGAGAGCACTGTCATCAGCCCGATCCAAGGATCCCAGTGCTCCTCCGCATACTGGAAGGCGCGCACCAGATAGTCCGCCTTCTCCTCCGGCGTCACGGCATGCCAGTGAT